>USCK01000037.1 GCA_900553205.1 uncultured bacterium
TGCCGTACAGAAATTCGCTCTGCTCGGCTTGCCAAAGAATCTCTTGTAAGACTCGTTAGAGATCCATCGGGATAAATCCCTCTGGATGACAAATAAACAGTAGTGTACATTTATTTTGCAGGTAAAAAAAAGCTATGTATAAAATCTACATAGCTGTTGATTAGGGATATGTGTATCGTCGTTTTTAAGGAGTATATGGTAATGTTATCAGTAGTTTAGATAAATAAAATCATTAACATGTATGATTTTTAACTTCAAACCTTAGGTATAGAAAGTTTAAATATTTCCATTTATTTTTATGTTACTATGTAACTATAGTATGATTTCTACAACAAAATGAGGAAAAATTTATGTCAGAAAATGCGACTCGAGAACCTATTTCAGCAAAAGAATCAATCAGACAGAGAAGACTTGAAAAGCTTGCTGAATTAGTAGATAAAGGAATTAATCCATATCCATATACGTTTGATAAAAATGCAAACGCAGCAGACTTGCAAGAAAAATATAAAGATTTGCAAGCAGGTGAAGAAACCGAAGACAAATATGCTGTTGCAGGACGTGTTATGGCTATCAGAAATACAGGCATGTTCATAGACCTTATGGACGCAACTGGAAAAATCCAAATTTTCTCTCACAAAGAAAATATGGATCCTGATATGGTAAAAACTTTGAAATTGGTAGATGTAGGTGATATTTTAGGCTTCTACGGAACTATCAGAAGAACACCTAGAGGAGAGCTTTCTATCAAGGCTACTTCTTACAAAATTTTATCTAAATCATTACAAACACTACCTGAAAAATTCCATGGTTTAACAGATGTGGAAACAAGATATCGTCAAAGATATGTTGATTTGATTGTGAATGAAAACACAAGAGATACATTCAGAAAAAGAAGTCTTATCATTTCTAAAATAAGAGAATTCTTGAACAAAGACGGTTTCATGGAAGTTGAAACTCCTATCTTGCAAACTTTAGCATCAGGTGCTAATGCAAGACCATTCAATACTCACCACAATGCTCTTGATATGGATTTGACTCTTAGAATTGCTCTTGAATTGTATCTAAAGAGATTAATTGTAGGTGGTGTTTCAGAAAGAGTTTATGAAATTGGTAAATGTTTCAGAAACGAAGGTATTGATACTCGTCATAACCCTGAATTCACAATGATTGAGTTGTATCAAGCTTATGCTGACTACAACGATATGATGACATTGACAGAAAACATGGTCGCTTATGTTGCTCAAGAAGTTCTTGGTACAACAAAAATCAAATACGGAGAAAATGAAATTGATTTAACTCCACCTTGGGATAGAAAAACGATGATAGGTTCTATCAAAGAAGCTACAGGTGTTGATTTCTTAGATATCTTTACTGCAGAAGAAGCTATCCAAAAAGCTAGAGAACTTCATGTTAATGTTGATGACGATATGAACTGGGGTCAAGTTGTTGATGCTGTGTTCGAGGATAAAATCGAACCAACACTTATTCAACCATGCCACATTATTGATTATCCTAGAGAAATTTCTCCATTGGCAAAAGTTCATAGAGAAAATGACAGATTAACAGAAAGATTTGAAACTCGTGTTAATGGTTGGGAAATTGCAAACGCATTCTCAGAACTATCTGACCCAATCGATCAAAGATATAGATTCGAAGCTCAAGCATTGGCAAAAGCTAATGGTGATGAAGAAGCAATGTCAATAGATGAAGATTATATCAATGCTCTAGAATACGGTATGCCTCCAACAGGTGGTATGGGTATGGGTATTGATAGATTGGTTATGCTATTAACTGATTCTCCAACAATCAGAGATGTAATTGCATTCCCTACAATGAGAAGAATCGAAAATCAATAATCCAAAATTTGATAAGATTAGATGATAAAAAAGACACCGTATTAATTCGGTGTCTTTTTGTTAGTATATTTTTTCTTGTACATTTCATGAAACAGGGATTTGAAGGTTAGTTTTTTGAAAAAATTTGTCTTTGGAGTTACATAGTCCATAACCACATTCCCTGTGTTAATCAATTTTTGCCTTATTTTCATTGTATCAGGATACATTTTTTCATAAGATTTTAAGAAGTTATTGCCATGTGTATGTTGGGCGACATTGATACAATCTTTGTTATCAATAGCTTTGTAGTGTTTGTCCCAAAAAGAAGTTATTGTTTTAAAAGGTGGAGCTCCCCATGCCAAATCATCGTCAAGTTGTTCCATATATCTTTTATGAGATTTTTCAAACTCATCTTTCATGATTAATGTAGCTATAGATGGGGATTTTTTCCCTTCAGCATAGAACTTGTTTAATGAGCTGATAATGCGCTCATCGTCGTTTCTACCATATCTATATACATCGCTGGCATGTTGTCTGATTACAGAGTAGTTGACCTTGTTCATAACTTCCTATTTGATTAATACTAATGTACCTTTTTTAACTTCTTTAGCAAATTTTTTGATTACTTTGTTGTCCATTCTCATACAGCCATGAGAAGCATGTTTGCCGATACTTGAAGCATCATTGTTACCATGGATAAATTCACCGTTAGAAGGCTTTTCTGCACCTGTTTTAGGGTCAATAATTGTCAGGTACAATATATTTGGACCATACGCTTTTGGGTTTCTGCTTCGTTTTGACCCTGGGGCGCATTTGTAAGGAAATTCTTCTATATGGTGAACTCGTCTGATACCTGTGCCGGTTATACTTTTGCCGTTTTTACCAAGTATGCCTGACGCAACATTGTAGCCGTCTTTTACTTTTCCGTTTTCGTCGTATCTGAACAATTTGTTTTTTGTAACATCAACAACAATACCTACACTTTGTTTTTTACCAGCTATTGTTACAACGGGAGATGGTGCATGTGCCAATTCTGCGCTGTCTAACATTGTGCTGTCTTCTGTATTTTTTAGGCTGTCCAGCAGTTCTGTAGTGGTTTCACTTTTAGAGAATGTATCAGCCTTTAGTGGGGTAGAACTCAGGCAGCATGCCAGCCCTACTGTTGGTATAAGTAATTTTGGAATAGATACTTTTCCGGTAAAATTTGGTCTGTTATTTATTGAACTTTTTATACTTATCATTTTATTCCTTCTTTTCTTAATGTTTTAGAAAAAGCCAACAAAATATTTTTTGCTACTTAAAAAATAAAAATTTACAAAAAAAAATGACAATCATTTTGATTGTCATAAAATTTTCCTAATTTGTCCCTGTCCCTATCGGAGTTATCTCCGTAGAATTCTTTTATATGGTTAATTGAATTATAATAATTCTTTCACCTTAAGCTATAAAGTTATTTCCGAATCTGTTTGCTCCGTAGAAAAAAGATTCTTTCATAATTTGTTGGAAATTTTTTCTCCTTACAGCTTTGTTTCCAATAGTTGTATTGTTGATGTCTTCAATAGATTTTTTGTAATATTCGTTTGCTACAGATGCAATAAATGTTTCTTGTGGCAAACCTTCTTCTACAAGTCCTTCAGGGTTGTCAATTACATCAAACAAATCACTTACATTAGCTGATAATTTTTCATCTTCTTGAGTTTTGTTAGCATATTTTTCTGCAACTTCTGCGAATAATAAAGTCATTGTTTGCTCTCCTCGGGACTTTGTAAATCACTTACATATATATAAAGTATATAAGCCATGAATAGTTGCTTTTTTATAACATAATTTTGGAATTCTGTTACATTTATTTACAAATTTGATGTGGATAGGGCTGAATATCAATTATAGCTAAGAATCTTCTTCTTGCTCGTTTTCTTTTGCTCGGATAAAGTGTCTTTGGACACCAAGTTCTGAAAACATTTTTAGCTCTGCAGCTTTTTCTTCTGCAATAAATTGTTCTTTTTTCTTTTCTTTGTGGTTTTCAAGAACTTTTACTTCTTGTTCGCATTTGACTAATTTTTCCATTTCGTCATCAAGAACTTTTTGGGCTTCTTCTCGTTTTTTCTCAAGTTCTTCGGCTTTATCCCATAGGTGATGAAGGTATTTGTCATAATATTCCATCATTCTATAGTCTGCCATTCGTTTGGCTTGAGCTGTTTGTGTGATTTCATCGTTGTTTTGTTTGATATCCATTTCAGCCTGATGAACGGCTTGTTGTGCTTTTTGTACAACAGCTTCTTGTTCCTCTTTTTTTCTGATTCTGAATTCCAGAATTTTTTGTAAACGATATCTGAATGGCATATTAGTATAATAGCGCAATTATTTTACTTTCAAAAGTGAAATAATTTTAATAGACAAAATTATAGAAAACAGAGATATTTTTATTATTTTTAATTCTTTTTTATGTTAGTATAAGAAAAAATACCAATTATTCTTAGGAGAAATTATATGCAAGCAAGACGTGCAGCTCGTGAATTAGCACTTATATTATTTTCACAATTTGATAAAAAAATTACATCATACTCTTCAAAAGATTTTGAAGATATAATGTTAAAATCAGTTAGAATCCTTTCAAATAATGCTTCAGAAGAATTAAAGCTTTCTGTAGGTTCTTTGATTGATATTAAAAATTATGTTGATACTTATGAAGCAGAACATGAATCAAACCTTTCAAGACCAATCGGTGCAAAGGATAAACCTGTTCCTGTTCCTACAACAGAAGATTTGTCAACAAATATAGAAACAGTTCTTGATGTTGTAGAAAAAACTCTTTTGGCTCTTGAGATTGCAGAGTTTACAACTCTTGAATCTCAATCAGAAGTACAAGAATATGTAATCCAGATTGCAGAAGCGTTTAAAGCTCATTATGAAGAAATTGATAACGAAATCCAAAAATATACAACAGGTTGGGATATCAACAGACTTGTAAAAATGGATAAAGATATTTTGCGCATTGCAATTATTGAACTTCTTTATACAAAAGGTGCTCCAATGAGAGTTGTTGTTGATGAAGCTGTTGAACTTGCCAAAAAATATTCAACAGAAGACAGTTCAGCATTTGTAAACGGTGTATTGGCAAAAGTTGTAGTTGAAAATGGACTAAAATAATGTTTGGATTTTTTTCTAACGGTATTGAAAATCTTAAAAAAACAGTTTCTAAAACAGCGCAAGCTCTTGTTGGAAATGTTGTTGATACCGTAAGCGAAGAAGAAGAATTTTCCGAATTTGTACTTGATGATATGGAAGATTTACTTATCAGTGCAGATTTGGGAGTCGGGTATTCAGGCGAGTTGGTTGACAAACTTCGCTCTCAAGACAAAATCAAACCGTCAGAAGTTAAAAAATTTTTGAGAGAACAATTTTCTCAAACTTTGAATAATGCCGGCTCAAATAAACTTAATTATGTCGATAACGGTTTGAACATATATTTTATTGCAGGTGTCAACGGGGTTGGCAAAACAACTCTAATTGGTAAATTGGCATACAAGTTCAAACAAGAAGGTAAAAGAGTGTTGGTTGCAGCAGCAGATACATTCAGAGCTGCAGCAGAAGAACAACTTGATATCTGGTCAAAAAGAGCAGGCGCAGATATTGTTCGCAGAGATAAGGCTGATCCTGCATCTGTTGTTTATGAAGCAATACAAAAGGCTCAAAATGAACATTATGATGTTATTTTGGTAGATACTGCCGGTCGTTTGCAAAACAAATTTAATCTAATGGAAGAACTTTCTAAAATAAAATCTGTTATTGATAAAAATGCAGCCGATTGTTTAAGAGAATGTATCTTAGTTCTTGATGCAAATACTGGTCAAAATGGTTTGCAACAGGCAAAAGTGTTTAAAGATGCAGTTGCATTGACTTCTGTTGCGTTGACAAAACTTGACGGTTCTGCAAAAGGTGCGATAGTACTTGCTATTGCTAAAGAACTTAATTTACCTGTAAAACTTATTGGTGTTGGTGAAAAAATGGAAGATTTGAAAGAGTTTAATTCTTCAGATTTTATAGAAGCTTTATTTAGTTAATACCAAAAACATAAATATAAACTAAAAAGCCTGCCATAATTGACAGGCTTATATTTAAAATCTTTTAATTTTATTCTAGTTATTGCTCAAAACAATTCTTAATGTTGCAAGATTTTTGATAGACAACATTTTGTGTTTATTTCTTTGAGCTTTTGCAATTTCAAAAATACGAATCATTCTTTGGATTTCATCAATATCTTTTTGTGATTCGATTTTATATACATTATTAATTGGATCTGCTACTACTGACATCATTGCGTTTAATTCTGATTCTTTCATTTTTATTCCTTTTCAAAATTCTCTATACATTAATAAAGTTTTTTTGAATTGGAAAATTGCTTTTTTTATTTATGTTTGTAAAGATATGTTTACAAATCGTTTATGATAGTTTAAAAAAATACTCCTAATACTCTTATTATAAAAGGTCTTTCAGGTATATGTCAATTAGTTTGCTATGTAATTTTACATTGTGTACACGCAAATAATCTATTTCTTTTTGAATAGCAATAGTGTTGAGTGCAACGGTAAAAATATCTTTTTCTTCCCTACTGTCCAGTCTTAACAAACTTTTTCTTGAAATCCCCAACATTATAGGATATCCCATAGATTTAAATTCATCTATACGGTTAAACAGTCTAAAATTGTCCTCTAAAGTTTTGTCAAACCCTATCCCTACATCAATAATAATATTATTAATCCCCATTGATTTTGCATATTCTGTTTGTTTATAAAGGTCAAGATAAACCTCATCAATTATTTTGTCATACGGCTCGACATTACTCCCTCTGTTTTGACGATACAAAGAATGTTGAATAACAACGGTTGCATTATACTTAGCAATAACATCAGCCATATTAGAATCATATTTCAATCCGGAAACATCATTAATAATTTTTGCACCTTTTTTCAAACATTCTTCTGCAACAATAGAACTACGAGTATCAATGCTTATAATAGATTTGTCATTAACAAGTGGTAAAAGCCTCTTAAGTTGAATTTCAGGTGATATTGACTCAGCATTTGGCTTAGTTGACTCTGCACCAATATCTACAACATCTGCCCCATCTTGTACAAGTTGATTAAAATGGGCTTGTGCTTTTTTAACCTCTAAATACTCTCCACCGTCCGAAAATGAGTTGTTTGTAATATTCAAAATCCCAACAAGTTTGGTTTTGTGGTGTTTGGTTTCTAATTGAGCTAAGATTTCATTTGACAGTTCTTTTAGAGAAAAAGGTTGGAATTTAAGTTTTTCTGCTATTTTTCTTAATTGTGAAAAACTTCCACCTAATATTACATCTGAGGTGTCAACTTTTCCTGTAATAACCTCTCTATGTACTGCGCAATCAGAACCAACTGTTAATGCGATTTGTTTCAGGATATTTGCTTGAGGTATAGTCAAATTGTATATTTTAAGGTTTTTATAAACGAATTTTTCTTTTGCCTTGTGTCTGTAACTTGCGTCAAAACCTATATTCTCAAGCTCTTTTGCATAATCTGCATTATTGATTTCTTTTAGAATAAACTTGCTCATTTCTAAAGGATAACATAACAAAATCTAAACTAACAAAACAAATGTGAACTTTTGTAAATAATTGAAAAGCATGTGAAATCATACCTTTCGGTATGTTTTTATATACATGTAAAGTAAGAGATAGCAAGTAAGATTAAAATCAATTTAAGGTAAGAAGAGATGGCAATCGCTAGTTTAAATGAGTTAATACAATCATATATAATGCGTCGTAATAGCATTAACCTTGATTTGACGAACTATAGTTCTCAAAAAACTCTTGCGACTGCAGAAACTTCAGGGCTTGCCTCTTGGAAAGCATCAAGAAATCAAGCATTAAGAGCTGAATATAAGAATATCTTTTCAACTACTTACAAGGATAATGATAAATATACTTATGTTGATTATTCAGAACTTCCTGAATATCAAGATGAGGTGAGTTATGTAGATTCTTATTATGAAGCTAAAACAGAAGATTTAACAGCTTGGGAAACTCAACTTGATAATCAGATAACAACAATTAATACAGAATTATCTGAAATCAATTCTTATATTGATTCCTTCAAGCAAATGCTTAGTAGTAATATCAAAAATGATTACAATTATGGTACTAACTAATAAAGCAAATTCATAACTTAAACTTACTTACCTAATCTTACTAAACGAAATTTTTAGTCGCAAGAAATTGCGACTTTTTTTTAGTTACTTGTACCTGCACGATAGCCAGAATAAGTGTAGATAAGAGGTAGGGCTTTTTCTATATGTAATTTATCTGCAAACGGAACTTTACCTAGAACCAAAATACTTACTGCATCATCAATATTTGCTATAGCATCTTTTGCGGTATATTTTCTATCTGGAACCAAGTCTTTTGGGTCTGTAATTTTATTAGCAAGTTTGATTCCCAGTTGAGTTCCTGCAACTACCCCTAAAACAGATGCTCCTATCTTAGCTGCTGGATTATTTGTCTTTTTGAACTTTTCACATAATTTCAAACTACTATCAACAAAAGTCATTGGTAATATGGAATTGATAACTTGAAAAATACCTTCATTAAGTTTCTTTTTCTTCTCGTCCTCAGGTTTCTTTATAGAACTTACTGCAATACTTCCAACATTTGCACCCAATGACATTGAGGTAATCTCTTTGTACTTATATTGCATTTTTAAAAAACTTTTCTTTTGAAGTTTTGAAAATATTAACATTGGGATTAAAGTACCAATAGTTGCGCCCGCAAGAGCTTTAACTTTGTCTTGTTTAGATACCTGCTTCTCTCGTTTGTATCTTAACTGCATAAGTGTACGTTTTTTGTTCGCAACCTCAATTTCTGTTTTGTGCAGACGAGAAGTGCGTTCAAAAACATTTTGTTTTGTATTAAATTTATGTACACTTAATGACATCTTTTTCCCCAAAATATAATTGTATTATAACGCAAACAAAAATCATATTACTAACTCATTTCTGATGCTTTTTCGATACTGTATTTTATATTTTTCAGAATCTCTGACATAATATTAGATTTAACATCTTTTTCAGTACAATGTTTTATTTTTTTCTTGCTTGTACCTTCGGTATAGATTATCTCTTTGCCGTCTTGTTTCAGATGAATTGGTTTGCCTATAAAAATATTTCCAAAACTGTTTTTCTCCTTGGTATATTTTATGCCGACAGGTATAATTCTGACTTTGCCTTTTATGTTTAGCGCAGTTTTTACAAATTCACCGATTCCTGATTGTAGTTTTTCTTCCAAACCCTTATCCTTAAAAGCCGAATTGTTACCTTCCGGAAAAATAAAGATGTTTGATTTGTTTTGTACAAATTCTCTCATCAATTTGCGCATTGATTTTGCATTGAACGCATTATCTCTTTTGCCTAATGAAGCATCAACCTCAGTCAAACCTAAATGTTGATAGATATTACCGACTTTTTTGCTGAGTAGTTTGAGCATATTACGACTTGCTACAATCTTTGGTCTTGGACAAGTTGCTTGTCGTCCTTCTTCTACATACATTTTATTCAGCATTGAATTTAATATCATATAGGTAAACTTATCTTTATGATAATTAGGGTGGTTCATTACAAAAATTGCTGCGTTTTTCGATTTGCTCAAATCTTTTAACGGCTTATCTTCTATATTTGTGATAACAAACTGTTTTCCCATACTGTTGCCGACTTTGGCAAGTTCTTCTACATACTCACCTGATTCAGGATTAATATGAACAAAATTATTATTCAAATTTTTTATTGCACTTCTTTGTGATACAAAAAATATTTTATCTCCTATTCTTCTTGAAAGCCCTACAGATTTATCTAAAATAAATCTTATTCCTTTAGTAATAGGATTTGTCGGATTTAGAAAATGTTTATTTACAAGGTTTTGTTTTAAATATAACGATAAATTCTCAAAAGCTTTTACTCCCTTATTTTCCTTGAACATATTATCAAGTTTAGTCTGTCCCACAACTTTTGGTGCTAAAATTTGGCGTGTATCTTTTAATCTTACACGACCTTTAAAATACGGGGTAACATGATTTCTGTCAGAAATATTCATACCTGTATTAAAACCCGTAAAAAAATAATTTTGCCCTATTTAAGAAAGAAGAACAAATAATTTTGTTCTTCTTTTTTTGAGCATTATTTTTATCAAACAAATTATTGATTCATACTAACATATTTATCAACACTATCAAGCAAACTAAGGGAGGCTGAAAATACATTAGAATGTAACAATACAGAGGTCGAAGAATAGATTTTTCTTCTCAAAAAGTCCATTTTGTAGTGGCTAATCAATTCTTCAAGTGTATAATTTGTTTCAAGTTCTTTGTTAATAACTTCCATAAAGTTTTGATATTTTGATGCAACTCGTTTAAGAATAGAATCAGAGATAGAATCATTGTTCAAGAAATATTTAATACATTCTTTTGCGTTTTCAACTTTGCTTGCATCTTCAAATATCATACAGAAGGTTTTGTAGAATGGAATTGTGTATATACCAAATTCTTTGTCCATAATAATACCGACATCATAAGTTTCTTTGTGTGAAGAAAATCCACCCAAAGAGTTTTCGATAAAGTTGCTGTAGTCGTTTTGAAGTTCTTTGATTTCAAAATATTTGAAGGTTTCAACAGGTTTGATGTATTCATCAATATTAAAATCTTCTTTTGCTTCATCTTCACTAAGTTGTCCAATGATATCATCTGCGTATTTATTAACAGTTATAAGTTCGTCAGTTTTATACATTTCTACAAACTTGTTATAAGTTTCTTGTATAGAATTTTTGATTTCGTTTTCTTTTTCTTCGTTATCTTCATAAACAAGCCAAGGTGCTTGAACGATTCTTACAACTGCGTATCTTGTTGCATCTTCTTCTTGAGAAGCTGATAGAACATTATCTATACCTATCAAATAATATTCGTTATCAAGCTTGAAAAGTCTTGCAACGACAAACTCGCCCATACCGATTCCTCTAAAGTTTGTCATTTTGGTAAGAGAAATAACCTCATAATCTTTTTCGTTGGTCAGATTATACAATTTGAACCCGTTTTTCAAAATGCGTTTTATTTTGAAAATAGAATATTGAGCAGTCAAAAAACTCTTTGCAATTTCAGGTTTGCCTGATTTGCCACGTTCGTTATAGAGTTCAATAATATTCTTTGCAGGTTCTCCCAAATAGCGCTCAAAAACATATGGAATAAATAGCTTTTCCATTTGAGTTGAGGTAGCGTTTAAAGCTCCCATTGTAGAAAGATATTCGTTAAAATCTGTTTTGATTTCTTCATCTTCTTGTACAAATTTAAAAATGTCTTTTAAAACTTCATTTATTCCGATAATTTTTTCTATTGCGTTCATTTATTTCTCCTATGTAGATTTAACCATACAATAACTAAAACTTAATCTCAATACTCGTAATGGATTATTAATTGTATTGAAAATTTGTCATTTTTTGACTTTTTCTGTATTCTCAACGGTACGGTTTCAAGGTAGGTTGTCTGTTATCCCACACACAACCTACCTTTCACACACCTTGGGTCGGATTGTAAAAAAGTTCAAAAATTTGTCATTTTTTGACTTTTTCCATTCCTTCCTATTGTTGAAATTTAGATTTTCAGATATAATCAGGTTATGGAAAAAAGTGCCAGAAAAACACGAACTCGTAATTTTCGAGAAATTGAATTACTTATTTGGTTATTGATTATGTTAGCACTTTCCATTTTCGGATTTTCGGTGTATTCAGCGAAACAAAAATCGTATGAATTACATAATATATTTATGCCTGATGTCGATGGGCTCATTGTAGGCTCTCCTGTCAATTTTATGGGTGTTCCTGTAGGATATGTTACAAAGCTGAAAATCGTAAACGACGACGAGGTCTTTGTAAGATTTATAATAAAAGACAAATCAGTGAAATTACCTAAGGGGACAATAGCCAATGTCGAGTTCTCGGGGCTTGGCGGCTCAAAATCTATTGAGTTGTATCCACCTGACCCTAAATATGTTCAAGAATATGGATTAGATGGTGATGATTATATTATAGTTGCGAAACCAAAACGATTACACGATTGTTGGAAACTTTTGTATCAAATGTTTACAAAACTGGGCTCTATAATATACAAGGTTTCTATCTTTGGTGATGAGATAAAATCTGCAGGTTTAGAAGAAGAAAGTTCAAATGCTCAAAAAGATGTAAATAATTTTCTTGAATTTTCTAATGATTGGGTTGATAATATACAAAAGAATATTCAAAATTATAGAGTAAAACTGGAAGAAATAAAAAAAGAAAGTAGGAGTGATAAAGATGAATAACGACAAAATAAAATTAATAACTAATCCTGTTATTTGTCAGAGTCTTTGTACAATGAGGGACAAGGATAATGATTCGCAAGATGTTAGAATTGCTGCAAGAAAGATTACAAGAGCACTTCTTTATGAAGCATCAAAAAACCTTCCTCTTGTTGATAGAGAAGTTCATACTCCATTAAAAACATGTATAGCAAAAGATATTGATCCTGATATTAAAATCATTATTTCTCCGATTTTAAGAGCAGGATTAATTTTTACTGATGAAGCTATTGATATTCTTCCTGATGCTTGCATTAGACATATTGGTATGTATAGAGATGAAAAAACTTTAAAACCGGTTTGGTACTACAATAAAGTTCCTATGGCTACTCCAAACCCTGAAAAATTCTATGTATATATCACAGACCCAATGTTAGCTACAGGTAATTCTCTTTTAGAAGCTATAAAATTGTATGCCGAAAAAGGAATTCCTCAAAAAAATATTAAATGTATCTGTATTTTTGCAGCACCTCAAGGTATTGAACTTATTCAAAAAGAATTTCCGGAAGTCGAAATTACTGTCGCAGCTATTGATGAGTGCTTGAATGAAAAAGGTTATATTGTTCCTGGTATGGGAGATGCCGGTGATAGAATATTTAATACAGTTGAAGCGAAAGGATAAATTATGAAAAGAGCAATTATTCTTGTTATTGATTCTATGGGAATAGGTGCAATGCCTGATTGCAAAGAGTTTAACGATATTCCTGAATGTAACACATTAGCAAATATCTGTAAGTTCAATAAAGGGCTTAATTTACCGAATATGGCAAAATTAGGCTTGGGAAACATACAAGATTTTGAAGGTGTACCAAAAGAAACAGCTCCAATCGGACAATACGGAACCTTGCAAGAAAAATCAAAAGGTAAAGACACTACAACAGGTCATTGGGAAATCGCTGGTCTTGTTTCTGAAAAACCATTTGCAACTTTCCCACAAGGTTTTCCTGAAAAATTAGTAAATGACTTTATTCAAGAAACAAAATGTGGTGGTATTCTTGCAAACCGTCCTGCAAGTGGTACTGCAATTATTGAAGAATTGAATGATGAACACCACAAAACAAAATTCCCAATAGTTTATACAAGTGCAGATAGCGTGTTCCAAATTGCAGTTGATACTGATATGATACCACTTGAAACACTTTATGAATGGTGTAGAATTGCAAGAAAACTTCTTGATGATGGAAATTATCATGTTTCTCGTGTAATTGCTCGTCCTTATAAAATTATTGATGGCAAACCAACAAGAATTGGTAAAGACAGACGTGATTATTCTGTTGAACCAACCGGCGAAACTATGCTTGACAGAATTAAAGAATCAGGTGGAGAAGTTGTTGCTATTGGTAAAATTGAAGATATTTTCTCAAAAGCCGGTATTACTCATGCTATCCATACCGGTTCTAACAAAGAAGGTTTGGAATTGACAATAAAAGCAGTTAAAGATGAACTTGATTTGAACAGTATCAAGTATGAATCTACTCCTAAAGATATGAAACCTAATAAGTCATTGATATTTACCAACCTTGTTGATACAGATATGCTATATGGTCACAGAAATAATGCAGAAGGTTATGGCAGAGCTGTTGAGGAAGTTGACAAATATGCAGGCATGATTATGAATTGTATGAAAGATGACGATTTGTTAGTTATTACTGCTGACCATGGTTGTGACCCTACAGTTCCGGGAACAGACCATACAAGAGAGTATGTTCCTGTTTTATATTATAGAAAAGGTATTGAACCAAAAGACTTAGGATTACAATTAGGTTTTGATAACATTTCTAAAGAAATAACAAACTGGATATTTTAATATTTTTATTTTCTGATATAATAATTTTGTAATAAGTAACGATTACAAATTTTAAAAACTATCAAAAAGGAGAAAAAAATGAAAGTAACAGTAGAAGATTCTTGTATCGCATGTGGCGCTTGTGAATCAATTTGCGACGCAGTATTCAG
>USCK01000038.1 GCA_900553205.1 uncultured bacterium
AGTTGTTTAGGTGTTCTGGATTGCCACGAAAATCTGCGATTTTCTCGCAATGACTTGTTATAAGAGTTACTAATAGTTAAGTTATTAAGTGAATAAGAAACAATTATCTTCTTAATAACTTAGTAACTTAGCTCTTATTTACTTCTTGTTAGAGATCTTTCGCTTACGCTCAAGATGACGCAAAGAGTTTTTATTCTTAGTAACTTAATTACTTAGCTCTTAGTCACCTTAAAATTACTACTTTCTACCTACATAAATATTCTTATTTTTTATCATTAATAAATTCATAGATGGTTTAATAGATAAAACGAACTCATAATTTAACATGGATTTAGGGGTTCGTTATGTTAAAAAAACTATCGGTTATTTTTATACTATTAATCGGATTACAAGGCTTTGCCAAAGATGATGTTTCTACAACACTATCAAAACTTGAAGATGCAACCTTTGGTGTTGAATACTCATCTGAAAAAACTGAAAATAGGTTAAACAGGCTTGAAAAAAACATATACGGCAAAACAAAATCAGGAACCGTTCAAAACAGGTTATCTGCAATAAACAAAGATATTGCAGGTGATGTAATCGGGCAAGAAATTGCTCCCTCAACAGATACTTTTATGAATGAAGAAGATATTGTTAAAAGTGACGGTACAGAAAACTATCCTATTCTTGATGAAATTGAACAAAAATTATTCATGTCCTCTAACCCTGAAAAAAGCCTTCGTTCAAGAATTGTGCGCATAGAGAAAAAATTGTTCAGCAAAACTTTTGAAACAGATGATTATTATACAAGAATGGAACGTATAAAAGCTGAATATTACAGTCAAAACCCTCCAATCGCACAGAATAACAACACCTACTATGATTCTGATTATATGGCATACAACGATACAGAGCCTGATATCCAATCATACTATACTTCTCCTCAAATGAGAAATTTGGAAAAAAACAAAGGTCCCTACAGTACATATAGCCCTAAAGATGAATACCAATTAACAGCCTTAGAAGAAAAACTTCTACACAATTCCTATCCACACGAACCGGTAAACGAAAGATTATCAAGACTGGAAAACAAAGTGTTTGAAACAGATTTCTTCTACGATGACGCAAAACTTCGTATAGACAGACTTGCAAGCGCTACCAAAGCGAAAAAATCTATACATAAATATGATGATAACAAATTCTACTCAAAACTAAACACAGCTATGACAATAGGCTCTATGGTGTTAATGATTCTAGCCTTTATTCTATAAGTCTAGCCCTGAGCCTCTGCACCTGAAACAATTTCGATAAGCTCTTGAGTAATAGCTCCCTGACGAGCTTTGTTATAATTAACAGTCAAGGTTGCAATCATTTCTTCTGCATTGTTTGAAGCAGCAGACATTGCAGTCATTCTAGATGCCAATTCACTTGCGTTAGCCTCTAACAATGCTTGGTAGATAGAGTTTGTTATATACATTGGCACAATTTTTTTCAAAATACTATCTGTTGACGGAATAAATTCCATTAACGGGTCAGGTTCTCCTGATTTTTCGCACATATCCTCAACCTTGACAGGAAGTACTGTCCAGTCCTGAACAGCATAAGACATCATATTATTAAATCTTGTTGTAATAATTTCTATTTTATCAATTTTCTTATTAATAAAATCTTCGGCAACATCTTCTGCAATCATGTGTGCACCTGATGGTGAAGGGTCGTTTGCTACAGCAAGATAAGTTTTTGCAACCTCTATTCCGTCATTTTTATGCTTAAACGCAGAAATTCCTTTTTGACCAACTATATAGAGAACAACATCTTTGCCTTCTTCTTTGTAAGCTTTGATTTTTTTCAAAATACTTCTTACGACATTTGCATTATAAGCTCCTGCCAAACCTTTATTAGAAGATATCAAAACAAGCCCAACTGTCTTTATCTCTCTTTTTGTCAACAATTCAAAGTAATTATCTAGGCTATCGTTAATTTTTTCTCCTGTTTTAGAAATTTCATTAACTGTAGAAAGCATTTTTCTAAACAATGACAAAAGCTCGTTAGAAAAAGGTCTTGCTGCTTTTACAGAAGATTCTGCTTTTTTTACTTTTGCAGCAGCAACCATTTTCATAGCTCTTGTAATTTTCTTTGTATTTTCGACACTGTTTATTCTGCTTTTTATATCTTTTAAGTTAGCCATAATATTTCCTTTGAATTACAGGTGGGATAATAATATCCCACCTCTTAAAAAATTATAAACTTGATTTGTACGTATCAAGTTCTTTTCTTAATGCTTCCATATCTGCGTCTTCCAAGTTTGAACCGTTGTTTAATCTTTCAACTAATTCAGGAAGTTTAGAATTGAAGTATTCAAACCAACCTTCTTTAAATTTTTGAATATCTTTGTTTTCTACATCATCAAGATATCCATCGTTTGCAGCAAACAAGATAGAAACTTGGTTAGCAACAGACAATGGTTTATATTGCGCTTGTTTCAACACTTCTGTCAATTTTTGACCTTTAAGAAGTTGTTTCTTAGTTGTTGCATCAAGGTCTGATGCAAACTGTGCAAACGCTTCCAATTCTCTGAACTGTGCTAAGTCCAAACGAAGTTTACCAGCAACTTTTTTGATAGCTTTGGTTTGAGCAGCACCACCAACACGAGATACTGAAATACCTGCGTTAATTGCCGGTCTTATACCTGCGTTGAACAATGATGACTCTAGGAATATTTGACCGTCTGTAATAGAAATTACATTAGTCGGAATATATGCAGAAACATCACCAGCTTGTGTTTCAATGATAGGTAATGCTGTAATACTTCCACCACCTAATTCGTCAGAAAGTTTTACTGCTCTTTCCAATAATCTTGAGTGAAGATAGAAAACATCTCCAGGGTATGCTTCACGTCCTGGTGGTCTTCTAAGTAACAAACTCATTGCACGATATGCTTGTGCTTGTTTAGTCAAATCATCGTATATGATAAGAACATGTTTCCCTTGTTCCATAAATTCTTCTGCGATTGCAACACCTGCAAATGGTGCGATATATTGCAACGGTGCAGGCTCGTTAGCTGTAGCAGAAACGATGATTGAATATTCCATAGCACCATGGTTTTCCAAAGTTTTTGCCAACTGAGCAACTGTTGATGCCTTTTGACCGATTGCTACATAAATACAAATTACATCTTGTCCTTTTTGATTGATGATTGTATCAATAGCAATAGCAGTTTTACCTGTTTGTCTGTCACCAATGATAAGTTCACGCTGACCACGTCCGATAGGTGTAAGAGCATCAATAGCAGTTAAACCTGTTTGTAACGGTTCGTGTACTGATTTTCTTGCTACAATCCCCGGAGCAATTCTTTCTACAGGTCTTGTTTTTTCATAAGATATATCACCTTTGCCGTCAATAGGTTTTCCTGTTGGGCTTATGATACGACCGATTAGGCTATCACCTACAGGAACTGATGCAATTCTGCCGGTTGTTTTTACTGTCATACCTTCTTTGATTTGAGTGTATTCACCAAGAATAACAACACCAACATTATCTTCTTCAAGGTTTAATGTAATACCTAATGTACCTTTGCCGTCCTCAAACTCAACAAGTTCGTTTGACATTACATTTCTTAAACCATAAATTCTGGCAATACCGTCACCGACTTCTAAAACGCTGCCGACATTTGATATTTCTGTTTTTGATTCATAGTTCTCAATATTCTCTTTAATAATCGAACTAATTTCATCAGGATTAATAACTGCCATAGCTTTTCCTCTTTATTTAATTATATTTCTACCTATCATTTGTAATTTTGATTTGATACTTGTATTTATAATGCTATCTCCCACAATAAATACAAGTCCTGCAATAATATCAGGATTAACTGACCAATCAATAATCAAATCTTTTTGAAGTTTTCCTGATAATCTGTCTTTTATTGTTTGTTTCATATTATCATCAAGATTAATTGCAGAAACAATCTCAATATGTACAAGGTTATATTCCTTATCTATTGAGGTTTGGAACTCTGACAAAATTGACTTAATGATATTAAATCTATTTTTTTCTATCAAGTACATTAAAAAGTTTAATGTGATTTTATTTATTTTGCCGTCAAAAATTTTGTTTACAACATTTTGTTTTTCAGATTTTGTAACCTCCGGTGTTTTTATCAGGTTAACCAATTCTGATGAGGAATCAAGCACCTCAACAATGTTATATAAATCTTTTAATACATCTTTTCTTTCAACAAAATGAGATTCGCACAACTCACTCAATGCTTGTGCATATCTTTTTGCTACTGCTTGAAATTCTACTAATTCTGCGTTCTTCATTATATTACTCCGATTCCGTCGATTGCATCAATGCTTTCCCAAATGAATTTTTGGTGCAAATTCGGATCTTTTTCAAGTGTTGATTTTATATGTTCTTCTGCAAGTTTCATCGCTTCTTCTGCAGTTTCTTTCACAATTTCATTCTTAACTGTTTTGATATTTGCATCAATAGCTTTCTTACTGTTTTCTTTTATTGCCTCTGTTTGAGATTTACCTTCTTCAAGAAGTTTTTCTCCGACAAATCTTGCTTTTTCTTCTGCAGTATTAAAAACTTTAAGCATTTCTTCATCTATCTTTGTAGAAGAATCTTGAGCGTCATATAGTTTTTTTAGGTTTTCTTCTTTCGCTGTTTCAGATTCGGCAATAGTAGATTCAATCCTTTTTCGTCCTGCTTCTATTTTTGCACCCAAATCAAATTTTTTGACAAGCCATGCCAGTAATAAAACCATTACTACAAAGTTAAAAAGGTTTGATTCACATATTTGTTTCCATATTTCGATTAAATTTTCCATTTATGCCTCGTTCTTAAAAACTAAGAAATCTTTGTTTCGTAACCTAAAATTTTTGATGAAATAATGCTTGCCAGAGTTTTAACTTCGGGTTTCAATTCGTATTTTGCTTCAACTACTTGACCGTCAAGTTCTGCTGCTGCAACTGCAATTTCCTTTCTTGAAAGATTTTTGTTAAGCTCAAGCATTGTCTCTTTTTGTGCCTTGTATTCATTAAGGATTCTTTGATAAGTTTTGCCTGCTTCTTTTTGAGCTTTTGCCATACTTGACTCTTGCCACTGTTTAAGAACATCATACTTCTCTTTTGCAGTTTGAGCCTTTTGGTGGTTTTTGTCTATCAAATCCTGTCTTTCTTTAACAATTCTTTCCAGAGGGTTATATAAAATAGCATTCATAATAACCATAAATACTACGAAACTAACCATTGCTATGAAAAAAGTTGCATTAAACTCTAACATTTTTCTTTCCTTTTGTTTGAAATTTAGAGGGACTGATGTCCCTCTATTTTAAGTAATTTATTATTTAGCGAATACTAACAATAAAGCGATAAATAACGCATAGATTGAAGTTGCTTCTGCCAAGCCGGCACCGATAATGAAGTTTTTGAAAGCTTCACCTTTGATTTCAGGTTGTCTTGCAACAGCATCTAAAACACCTTTAGTTGCAATACCAATACCAATACCACCACCAAATACGCCTAATGCAGCAAGACCTGCACCTAATTGTGCTGCGTTGAATGATGTTGCTAATTGTTCTACTGCCATAATTTTCTCCTTTTGTTATAGTAATTAAGAAATCTCTTTCTTACTTTCTTTTTTATAAAATTTGTTTTTATTTATTCCTCTTCATTTACTGCCATTGTAATGTATGTTGTTGATAACAAGGCAAATACAAGCGCCTGAATCAAAGCAACAAATAATTCAAATAACATAAATGGAAGTGGTAAAAAGTATGCTAACATTCCTAAGAAGGTCATAACCATAATTTCACCAGCTAAAATATTAGCAAAAAGTCGAAGTGCCAAAGAAAACGGACGAACAAATAATTCTAACCCGTCAATCAAGGTTGTCATAACTCCACCAATTGACCAGCCATGGAAAAAGAATTTCATAGCTCCATGTTTTTTGATTCCGTAATAGATATAATATATTGATACAACTATAGCCATTGCTGCAGTCATATTAATATCATTATCAGGAGATGCCAACTCCCCTGCTTTTAAGTGGATAATTCTTAATGGAATTTGTCCAATCAAGTTTGCAGTTAAGATAAACATAAACAAAGTAAGTATGAGAGGGTTGTGCTTTTTAGCTTCTTCTTCACCCATTCCTCCACTTGTAATTGCAGAGAAATAATTAATTATACTCTCTCCGATATATTGGAGTTTAGTAGGTATAACAGATGCGTTTCTAATTATCAAAATCGCAAAAATAATTAATATCCCCATTGCCAACCACATTGTAAGTAGGGTATCCATATTGAAGGCAATGCTATGTCCGGCAAGGACTTTTGTTACTATCCAGTGGCTGCTCTCACTCATAAAAAACACTCTTTCACTTATTTATGTAACATTTCGTAACAAGTTTAGCATAATGAATTTTTTTTTGCAATCAATTTCAACATGGAAAATACAGAAAAATTTAAAAAATAATAGTTTCTTTTTTATTTGTATTGCAAAGCTTGTGATATATGTAACTCTGTTATTTTTTCCGAGTTATCCAAATCTGCAATAGTACGGGCAAGTTTGAGAACACGATTATATTTTCTGCCAGACAAACCATACTTTTGTGCTGCAAATTTTAGAATTTCTGCGCATTTTTCTGAAAGCACGCAGTATTTTTTGATAAGTTTCGTACTAAGTTCTGAATTAGTCAAGATACCGTCATTTTGATATCTTTGTGCCTGAATTTTTCTGGCTCTTACAATTCTTTCTCTGATTTTGGCAGAAGGTTCACTTTCCCCTTTTTGGACAAGTTCATCTGTCGTTAATCTCGGTACGGTTATTACAAGGTCGATTCTATCAAGAAGTGGGCCTGATAGTCTTGACTGATATCTTTGGATTTGGGTATCAGAGCATCTGCATTGTTTTTCTTTATCACCTAAAAAGCCACAAGGACATGGATTCATTGCACCTATCAGCATAAATTTAGCAGGGTATTTGATAGAGGTCTTGGTTCTTGAAATAACAATTTCGCCGTCTTCTAAAGGTTGTCTTAATGTTTCCAGAACATTTCTCGGAAACTCAACCATTTCATCTAAAAACAATACCCCTCGATGTGCAAGAGTTATTTCTCCCGGTTTAGGATTTATTCCACCACCTATAATTCCGTTGGCTGATGCCGTATGGTGAACTGTTCTGAACGGTCGTTTGTTCATCAAAGGTTTGTCAGGTGATAAAAGTCCTGCGATACTATATATCTTAGTTAATTCAAAAGCTTCAGATAGCTCTAATGGTGGTAGAATTGACGGGATGCATTTTGCCATCAAAGTTTTACCTGACCCCGGAGAGCCTGTCATTAAAAGATTATGTCCACCTGCTGCTGCAATCTCTAGAGCTTTTTTAGCTTTCTCCTGTCCTTTTACATCTTTGAAGTCATAAATATATTCATTTTCCTGTGTGTCCAGATATTTTTGAACATCAACTTTTGTCGGAGGAATCGGGGAATCCGTAAAATGTGAAACAATATCTCTCAAATGATTAATACCGATAATATTTCCACCACCTGTCAATGCTGCTTCTTTAGCATTTTCTTGTGGTACAAAAATTGTTTTTATTTCTTTGTTTTCAAGCTCTGACACCAAAGGCAAAATGCCATGAACTCCTCTTAATGAGCCGTCAAGAGATAATTCACCGATAAAAGCGCAATTTTTGATACTCTCTGCCTCAATCAAGCCTTCTTCAAGAAGGATTCCGACAGCCATAGGAAGGTCAAAATATGTACCCTCTTTTTTGATATCTGCAGGTGCAAGATTTATAACAACACGACCTCTCGGAAATGTGAATCCCGAGTTTTTTACGGCAGAGCGAATCCGTTCTTTTGCTTCAGAAACTGCATTGTCAGGAAGACCTACAATACTGATGTTTGGAAGCGAATTGATAACATCAATTTCTGCTTCTACAATGCGTGCGTCTATTCCGACTGTTGTTGCTGTAATACATTTACAAACCATAATTCTAATTATACTTATAACTAGGCGATTACGTCAAATTTTATTCCTGCTTGATTTAGGTTGTTTTCAAACAAATCTTTTGTACAAGAATTGATATTAACAATAGTTCCCTTATCCGTAAACTTAGGTTTATGGTTTTGTTGCAAGTTCCCGTCAAGATTTATACCATATCTGCCTGCCATATAACCGACATTTATCAAATCTTGAGAAGTAGGTTTTTGTCCGTTTGTTTTTGCTGTATTAGTTTGTACTAAATAATCACATCTTTGTATCATAATTCACCTCTATATAATTTTTTAAATCTAATTGTAATATTTTTGTTATTTCGGAGTCTTTATTAGTTTTTCCAAATAAAATTGCAAACATTGGTTTTGTGTGATAATCAATTTCTCTAAATTCCATAATGTCTGAGAAATTTTGTCTGAATAAATCATAATCAAATAATTTTATTTGCTCACAGCTAAGCTCGTCCGGCATGTTTGCCATTGCAAAATAATATATTTCGTTATTTCGGTCTTGCAATATTTTTGACCAATCAGGAATTTGTTGCTTATAGAAATATTCATATATATTTATTCCGTAAGCATAATATGCAAGGTCTGTTGTACACCAGCCTGCAAAGCGCATTGGGTTTATTTCTATCGGGATAGCTTTACCTGATTTTGTTATTCTGAATTCAATATGTATCGGGAAGTTTTTAATAGAAAGTGTTTCGCCGATATTGTCCAAAATAGTTTGAAAGTTTGCTAAATTAGAGCGAATAATATCTGCTGATGTGATATACGCTCTATCACTTACATCTGCAGAATTTACAAACGGGTGTTCAAAGATATTCAAGATTACAGCCTTGCCTGAGTTGTTGTAATAAGCGTCAACAGCATATTCCTTGCCCTCAATGATTTCTTCCATAATAAATCCTGAAGAATTTAAAACATCTTTAGGGAATAGTTTGCCAAACTCCTTGGATTCTTCTTTTATTTTGTTAATAACTTTTTCCCATTCGTCATAAGAGGTTACTTTATGAACCCCCATACTCAAAAACCCGACTGTAGGTTTTATTATAAACGGGATTGGTAATTCTGCTATATCATAATCCTCCATATCCTCTAATAAAATTTCTTCAAAAAAGAAATCAGGATACAATGGTTGAAGTCTGTTTCTGAACTCATACTTATCTTTGCAAATATTAATTATTTTAGCCAAATCAGATTTTGGGTATGTTTTTAAAACATAGTTTATTGCGTTTTCAGAATTGGAATAAATTACAGGTTCTTCTGTTTTCTCTTCTTTTACATAATTCAAGTTATAACCGTAACTCCTTGCCAGCTCTGTATCCAAAACAGCTATCTGATTCTTTTCAAGAGTTTTTAGCATTAACTCTGATATATATGGTTCTTCAATTATAAACACTATACTCTCCTATACTACATACAAATCTTTTTCAGAGAAAATTTCTCTATTTTCAAAAGAATTTTTGATATTTTTTGTATCGTTATAATAATCTTCAAAATTCTTTTGTTTAATATCAATGCCGAATTTTTTAGGATTAATCGTCCAAGGTGATGCCGGTTCATAAACAATCGGAATGATATAATGTTTGTTTATCATTTTGTATCTGTCCTGCAACTCTTTGGCGTATTCTTCTGATTTTTTGTTTTCTTCGTCCGGTACATTCGGTATTATTGCAAAATAAATTTCTGAATGAATTTGAAGTTGTTCCATATAATCAAGTGTTTTTTCAAGTTCTTTGTTTGAAAAATAGAATGATTTATGTTTTTTGCGTAAATCTTCATTATAAAATTCAGGACTTATTAATGCTACAGAAGCCTTTGAAAATGCTTGTTTGAACAAATCAAGAATTTTTTTATCAGGTAGTCCGAAAAATGAAAAAGTTGCGTTTAATCTACCACCAAATTCCTTTGCAATTTGGGTTAATAACTCGTATAAATATTTTCTGTCATTTGGTTTTGGGTCAAATGAGAATAAAAATCTTTCGATATGATGTTCTTTCTGTAGAGATTTGATTTCTTTAATAACATTGTCAGGGTTTCTGTATGATACAAAATCTCTGCCTGTTACCATTTTGATAGCGTTACAGCCCCACCACCCCAAGTACAATTTCCCGTACAACCTCGACCAAGACAAACTCCTTGAGTTGTCATCGGGTTGTTTAGTTGGTTTGGTTTGGAGTATTCCATATAAAACGGAACTTTTGAATAACTTTCAAAGTTTTTCATAAAATCAGTTTTGAAAAACTCATAACTATCAAGGTCTTTGTTTGATGCAACAAAAGTATTTTTATTTGTAATAATTTTGTTAGATTCTCGCCATACCAAGTTAGGAACGGTTTTTAAGGATTTATTTGAAGAAATTTCCTTTGCCAGTTCTACTGTAGGGAGTTCACCTTCGCCTTTTATTATTGCATCTACAAATGGGAATTTTTCCATTATTTCTATTGCAAAATATGATGCCGTAAATCCACCGATAGATAAGAATATATCAGGATTTCTTTCTTTAACAACTCTTGCTGTTTCTATAACATCATAAGACTGTGGGTGCCAATGCAGAGAAAACGCAACAAATTTTATATCGTTTTGGTTGATATAATCGCTAAGTAAAAACTTTTTATCCAAATATTTTTCTATTCCAAGATGAATAATTTCTGTAGGAAAACCCTCTTTGTTTAGTTCATTTGCCAAAGAATACAGTCCCATCGCAGAAAAATTGATATTTGAACAAACATTACCGTTTTGATTCAAGGTTAATTGTGGTGTATGCACAAAGATACACTTGAACTTTTTCATAATTACTCCTTAGTCGCGTAAGTTCTTTATATCGTTAAGCATTCCGACTGTTACGGCTACGGACTAGTGAAGGATTTGCACCTATCTTTCCTCAACATAAAAATTATAGCATAAAGATACTGTTAAAATGTATCTGTTATTCTTCAATAAAATCATCATAAAAATGTGACGGGTCAAATTTTAAAACACTGCAGAGTTGGAGTACATTAAGAATTCTAATCAGTTCTTCGCCTTCTTCAAGTGACATTATGTATATTCCGTCACGACCGATAAGTTGACCTAATGCACTCTGTGACAAACCTCTTTTCTGACGAAGATCTATAAGTTTTTTAGCATTATATTTGTATATGTTCATTCACTATCCGTGCTATTAGCCTGTTAATTTTATACCAATAATATCACATAATTATTGGTATGACAAATAGCACGATTGAGAATACAAGGAAAAATATTAAGAAAATCAGAATAGACAAGGGCTTTACGCAAGCCGAATTGAGTGAAATGGCAGGTATTACTTGTGACTATTTGTCTGAAATTGAACGAGGTAAGAAAGTACCGAGTCTTGAAACTATACACTGTTTGGCTCAAGCTTTGAATGTTGAATCATATAGACTTTTGATGCGTTCGGAGTGAGTTTTTTTAAGTTAATAAGTCTTAAAAAAGTTACTAAGTGATTAAGTTATTAAGTGACTAAGAATTTTTGTTATTTTGAGCGTCAGCAAAAAATCTCTGACATAGGGTTAATGAGAAATCGGCATTGACAGATTCCGTATCGGAGTACGGAATGACTTGTAATAAGTTATTAAGAGTAAAGTTATTAAGTGAATAAGAAATAATCATCTTCTTAATAACTTAGTCACTTAACTCTTATTCACTTCTTAAAAGAGATTCTTCGCCAAGCCGATATCGATGATATCAACTCACACATTTTTCTTCACTCCCCCTACCCCCTCTAATCAATAGAGGGGAGAATTTCGGTTATATTCACTTTTGTTAGAGAGCTTTTGCTTTACTCAAGATGACGCAAAGGATGATTTTCTTAATAACCTAGTCACTTAGCTCCTGTTTACTTTTAAAAATCAATATAATCTCCGAAATACGGCAAATGTAACAGAATGTAAAAATAAATTTTTGAGGCTAAAATCCAGTCAGGGAATGATAAAATTGCTAATAGAATAGAATAGAATAGAATGGAAGGGAAGGTAGCAATTATGTCTAATTTCATGTTTTTATCATGGTACAAGGGAACAAATTAGAAATAGAAAAGAAGGTTACTAATGACAACAATCTCTCCAAACTACGCAAATGTGAATTTTAGAGCAACAGAACAAGTACAACCTAAAAAAGCAGAAACAAATGCTCAGTCAAAAAACGAGTCAAAAGGTATGTCTAATGCGATGAAGGCTGGGATTGGGCTTGCTGCATTGTCAGTTGCAGTAATTGGAGGTTTGGCAGCTAAAAAACATATTGATGCAAAAAACTTTCCAAAGAATTTTATTAAAAATTTTGAAAAGACTTACGGAGAAGTAGAAAATGTCGGCAAAGAAGTTACTTATGAAAGAATAGCTGAATATGTGGTAGAAATGGACAAGAAATATTCTGAAGCTACAAAATCTTTAATTATACGTTTAAATGAAAAAGGTTTGAAAACATTGCCGGAGTTTAAAGATAAAAAGATTCCCGAAAGTTTGTTGGGTGCAAAAGATGGGGTTAGTGTTATCATCTTAGATTCAGAAAATCGTTATATAAATGCAAAATCTTTCATCGGTGAAACTTTGGATAATGATATCAAAGGTATATTCGGTGATGGAACGTCTGCTGTTTTAGAATAAAGCTTATAGATTCAGGCATAATTGTTCAACTGATTCTATCTACAATTCATCTTTTTTATTCTCTTTAGCTTCTTCTTCGGCTCTGTGTTCGCAGTGCATTGATGCTTCCAGCTTGTTTATGATTTCTTTATAGTGATAGTGCAGTGCGTGTTCGGCTTGTGCGTGCAAATCATCAAAATGATAGTGCATTGCAATTTCCAAATCTGCCAAAGAGGTATTATATTCATAAAGTCGTTTAATATATTCAATCTTTGCATTATTATAATTTTTCCTAGCTTGTTGTAATGCGATATAGTCACTTTTTCCTTCGTCATAACGTTTGTTTGCAAGATTAAATTCTTCCAGTGCGTCTTTTGCTTCCTGTTTTGAGATATCAATTTGTTCTTCGTTTTTATCAACTATCAAAAAGTTTCGTTTAACATCAAAATACAAGTTTTGTTTGAATTCGTCAACTGCATTGTCTGCAAGGTTCAGATTAGCTTTTGCTCTATCAATTTCATGTTTAAATTGTTTGATATTCAAAGCTGTTGACATATTGATATACATATTTATATCGTTGTTAGATTCGTGTCGATAATTGTAATAATTATATCCGACATTTCCGGTTATTGCCGGATAATATTGTCGTTTTGCATAAATTAGCGCTTGTTTCATAGCCTTTTGCGTAGCTTCAAGCACCCATAAATCAGGGCTGTTGTGATAAGCAAGTCCGTATGCTTCATCAAGTGTAAACGGTAAAATCTTCAATTTCGATTCGTCATTCATTTCAATTTTTGTTTTAAGAGCTACATTCTTTATATTTTTATCACTATTTTGTTGAGATGATTTTATATAATCAGGAATAAATTTATCCGTAAAATTAAAAGTATAAAGTTTTTCGATATCAAAATCAGGGGCATAGGCAACATACATTTCATTTGCCAAAGCCGTAAAAGCTACATCATAATTGTTTTCAGCATCAGATAATCTGAGTTCGGCATCTCTTAAAAATACTTTTGCTTCAAGATAATCAATCTGACTTTTTCTGCCAGTTTCAAAAAGTTTCTTTGTTCGTTCTACATTTCTTTGATTTATCAGAACATTGGTTTGTTCCACTTCCAACTCTGCTTTTGCTTGAAGAACTCTAAAATACTTCATTTTTATTTTATAAATGGTATTACAAATGCTATCCATAAATTCATATTCTGCAGCGAGCTTATAAAATTTTTCCATTCTGATAAGTGAATTTGATTTGCCGAAGTCCCATATCAACTGTTGCAAATATACTCCTGCAGAAGGTAGTTGTCTGTATGAAGAACCTCTTTCGTCATTTTTGTTGGAATTATATTCCTGATAAATCCCGATACCACCTCC
>USCK01000039.1 GCA_900553205.1 uncultured bacterium
AAACCCCTAACGACACAACCACATCTTACGATAAATACGGAAGAAAAACAGGCTCGTTCAAAATAGATTCCACAGGTAAAACAACCCAATATGATCGCTACGCAAAAAAGTTGGAATTAGAAACCAGTAAAAAAGTTGTAACTGACAGTAATTTTCTTCCACATAAGCAACCTAAACAAATTCAGGGAAAAGATTAATTATATTTTATTTAGACTCTTTATTAACTTATATCACTTGACTTTGTGGCAAGAATGTGGCAAAATAGTGGCAAAAATAAGGAGCTAATATGGCAAAATTTGAGCCAAAATACGAGATTACAAATTTTATCGCTAATAATCTTATTCAAATTGAAAGGGTTAAAGAGGGTATTAAAAATTTACCAATAAATCCAAAACTCCTTACTTCTCTTAGAGAGACTGCTAAAATGACAACCATTCATTATTCTACTCAAATAGAGGGAAATAGGCTTTCTCAGGAAGAAGTTTATAATGTTTTAAAAAATCCAAACAAAGTAATTTCTAATACAGGACGAATTAGAGATGAAAAAGAAATCAAAGGATATTATATTGCCTTAGATTATATAGAAAAATTGATTAAAGAAAAAGCAACTATTACCGAAAAGCACATAAAGCAAATTCATGCACTTGTTGAAGGTGGTGGAAATAAAAAGGTAAAACCAACTGAATATCGTGAAGGGCAAAATGTAATAACGGATTCTTTGTCCGGAAATATTGTATATATGCCTCCTGAAGCTAAAGATGTACCAATATTAATGAAAGAATTTGTAAACTGGATAAATACAACAAATGATATTCCAGTACCAATTAAAGCTGCAATTATCCATTATCAATTTGTTACAATTCACCCATATTTTGATGGGAATGGAAGAACTGCAAGGCTTTTAACTACATTAGCTCTACATAAAGGAGGATATGACCTAAAAGGAATATATTCTCTAGAAGAATATTATGCAAAAGATTTACAAGGCTATTATGATGCTATAACCATTGGAAAATCTCATAACTATTACTTAGGACGTGCAGAATCTGATATTACAAAATGGATTGAATACTTTGTCAATGGTATGGCTATTGCGTTTAATTCTGTTTATAAAAAAGCAGAAGAAAATAAAAATACAAAAGATGAAGTAAAAGTATTAAGAGAGCTAGACCCAAAGCAACGACAAATTTTGAATTTGTTCGAAGTTCAAAAATATATAACTGCAAAGGATGTAGCAGAATTTTTTAAATTTGCTCCAAGAACTGCTCGTTTATTAGTTTCAGAATGGGTAAAATCTAGTTTTCTTCATTATGATGGAGAAGGGCGTAAACGCAGATATTTTTTAAGTGAAAAATATGAAAATATTCTGTAAGATTATTTTTAATTTAAAATATGTTATAATTTTTATAAATTGTATGCAAACAATCCCAGTTTTGATTTACTCTTAATTTAAAATATGTTATAATAGGATATACACAGTTAAATAATTATGATATAATGAAAGAATAAAATATTTTAAGTTAAGAGTCCAGTCAGAATTGAACAGAGAATAGTCGTTTCCTCTGCTACGACACGAAAAGATCTCATTCTCTAAATCCTTAAAAATTCGAATATCCATAATAACATTCTAATATAAATTTACCAGAATGTCATCTGTTTTGGTGCGTTTTCGCCTATTTTTGTTTTATATTTTGATTTGTTATAATTAGTTTTTTCTATACATACTGATAAACTCCATTGTCTATCGGTTAAATAAAAAACATTTACACTTCCTGTAGTTGGAGCTATAAGTTTAACATTACGGATAAATTGTTCGGTTTTATCATAAGTAACGCAGGAACGAACATAAATTGAGTTTTGGAGCATAAAATAGCCCATTTTTAAAAGAGCTTTTCTAAAAGCATTTGCTTGACGAAGTTCTTCTTTGTCTATAACAGGTAAATCAAAACATACAAATAACCAGCCCATACGATATTTACTCCTCATATTCTCGGTTCCTATGTTTGTCTATATGTAAATATTGTGCAGAAATATCGGGTAGAATAAGTTTTGAAATATCAAATTTTATAAATGAGTTTACAATTTCTTCAATATAAATATCAATAAAATCAATAATCTTGTAATTGAGTCCTTTGGCATTTAGGCGGTAGTTTTTCATACAAAATGCTAGATATTTATTCCATGATTTTAAATCTTCTCTTTTAAAACTTCCACCTTCATTAATTTTGAATTTGTATAAATAAAAATCAATAAAAGCTCTGAAGGGTTCTATTAAATCATATACAAGAGGAGCACTATTATATTTTTCTTCATGATGAATTCCTAAATTTGGTATTAAGCCATGTATGATAATAGAACGATACAGTAAACTCTGAAAAACAGCATAGCCATAATTTAGGCATATATTTTCAAAGTTTTCTGCGTTTTTGTGTTCTCGTTTTTGTTCTTTTTCAAGAGCAATAAAATAAGCATTCCAGTATTGTTTGGCGATATTGGCTTCACTAATCAAAGGTTTGTTGATTAGTTTGAATATGTTTTCAGGATTCTGACCTATTAATTTTAGGTTGTTAGCTTGGTTTGTAACTTTTGACTTGAGTATAGTTTTCCATAGTTTGTTCTCAAAATCTTTATTCTGTGCAATTTGATTAGAAAAAGCTTTTGTTCTTACAACTCTATCAAAGCTGATACTCCAACCTATTGGTTTGTATGAATTGTTGCAATGTAAAATAACTATGTTATTTTCTAACAATTTTGCTAAACAAGAATTGGTAAAAGTAACTTGATGTGTTGCAATAATAATCGCTCTTATATCATCAATTGGTAGTCTGTTTTCGCTATCATCATCAAATTTGCAACAAAAGAAACCTTTATCTGTGTAAAGACTGACGTTTGGCGTAGTTATATGTAATATGTGATAAGTCATATAGCATGATTAATGATTTATCATATATTGTCAAATTTAATATTTAGAAAATTTCGAAAAATCAGCTTCTACTAATACTTTGGCATTTGTTAATAATTCAATTCCAGTAGAAGATTCTAATTTTACTTTTCCATCAATCATCATTGTTCTAAGTTTATAAACTCCTGCTTGTAATTTTTCTTTTGTTGGAATTTGTTTGTCATTGCCGTTTTCGTCTGTTTGCGTATAGTATGCAGTTGCTTCAAAGTCTTTATTTATTTGGATTAAGCAACCTGAGTAGAATTTCATTCCTTTTTTATATAATTTGCAACCATTTTGTTCAATATATGATTTTACATCACTATCTTTTTGGTTAGCATATATTGGTAAAACTTTGATTACACCTTTTTCGTTGTAATACAAAATTTGTCCTTTATGTCCTTTGGAGTGTTTGAATTGATGTTTCGTTCCTTTTGTTCCAAAATCTGCGTATTCTCCAATACGAGAATGAGCATTAGAATCTTTTGTTAATTCACCTTCTGAAACAATAACCAAAATTTTCTTTACTTTAGTTTGTTTTGTTGGGTGAATATAATTTTGTAGCATAGTTGTCCAGTCTTTTGTTGGCATTTTTTCTTTGATTTTTTCCAACAAATCATTTTTTATGACTTCATCAACAATACACTTAATTTTTTTATCTTTTTGTTCAATGGTTTCTAAGCTAACACGTTGTGTTATGTAATGTTTATTGTCAATACATCTATAGCCATAGATAGTTTCTAAAGGTTTTGTGTTACCTTTAAAAGGTTTATCATTTGTGTATGGATAAGGTATGATTGCATCTAAGGTTTGTTTTATTAGTTCTCTAAATTCATTATCATGAATGTCTAGTCCTTCAATTTCATCACGTTTTGTGTGTTTATTGTATTTATAATTTTGTGAAAAACTGATACATATTGCATCAAGTGCGTGGTGTTTATCGTTATTACGGTTTTTCTTTACATCATTTCCTAAGAGTTTGTTTAATCTATATGTTTTTCTTATTCCAGATGTAGATGCTCCATTATTGACAAAAATTCTTCGTTTTTCATCTTTTAATTGCAAGCCCCAACCGAATATGAATGCCGTAATATCTTGTGCAACTCTTGCGATTTGAGCTGTTTCTGCAAGTCCATTATAACTTTTAATTAGTTCCTCGCAATTTTCAGGTTTACTTGTTAAAAGTGTATATTTTGTTTTTTTAAGTTTATCTTTTAACAGTTTGGCACGATTTACAAAATCAGCCCATGTTCTTTCATCATTATGTAACCATTCATAAGGAGTTCTATCTTTTTTCTTTTGGTTTTCTATTGAATAACAAAGAACTTTATTGGAAATTGCATCATTCCCACCTCTAGAACGAGGATAGATATGGTCAATTTCGCATTTGTCTAAATCAGAAATGCCAATTCTTTGTCCACAATAAATACATATACCGTCTTGTTGTTTTAGAAGTTTTAGCTTTTCAAGATTTACAACACTAAAGCAATCTGCATTTTTTAATTCTATAGCTAAATCATTATTTGTTTTTTCATTTTCTTTAATTGTTTTAAGGAAGTCTTGAGCTTTCTTTGCTCCATATAAAGAATTGTCTGCACCGTCTCTTATAAATTCAAATATGATTTTATCCGGAGTTTCGTATTTTTGCTTTAATTCAATTAATTTATCTCTGAATACTTGAAGTCTGTTTCTTACAATAGGGTTTGTAATATTACCAATTAGAATATCAGTTTTTTCTCGATTATCACTTGACAATTCTGCCATTTCATATCTGTTGTCAGGAATATATAAATTTTCCCATGTTCCGATTTTAGATAGCATAGTTCGTATTTCGGCTTCGGTTATACCGTTGGGAGTATCTATATTATCTGTAAATTCAGCAACGTCCATTGTTGTTGGGTCTTCTATGCCGTTTAAGATGATATGGTTCATGATTTTACAAGCTCGTCTGCAAAAACTTGAACGTCCACTAATATTAGCTTTTAAAGGCTCAAATTTATCTTGTATTTTTTCTCCAAGAACTTTTTCAACTTCTTTTTGGATAATGGTTGTATCTAGTTTGTAGCTTCCATCATCTTTCAAGGCTTTGTTTAGCCAGTTCTGATAAATTTTATTTATCGTATCAGCAGAAAGCATTGAATACTCGTTGTTTATGTTTGTATATCGTAAATTTTTGAGTTTCATTAATAAAACAAACGAAACATTTTCAAGTGTATTAGCTTTGCATACATTTCTTTTTGGTAGTAATTTGCATTTTGCAATAATTCTGTTATCAAAACGTGGAATTTTTTGTCCCAAAACTCCTTGCATATCCCATTCTGTACCACGATGGCATTTATAATCTTTTTTGTTATAAGATGCGTATGCAACTTCACCTTCGCCATACAAGAAATATTCTACTGAATATTTGTTGAGTTGAGGGAGTTGTAATTGTGCATTGATATATAGTTGTTTAAGTTCTTTTTCTACAAGGTTGCGAGGTGCAACAATTCCAGCATCTCTAATTTTTTTAACATTATCAAGTGGAACATAGGTTTGTAGTTTTTCTGGCATGTTTTCTGACCATAAGCTTAGGCGAACTGCATCATAGTAACAAGGATATTTAAAGTTCTCATTTTTGATTAATTCTTCGCCTTGTTCGTTTTGAGTATATCGTGCAGATAATTCTTCATTCTTTTTATCGTCATCAGATTTTGCATTTGCCCATGGTAGTTTGGAATCATAACCTCGTCTTTGGATTGCATTATGCAAGGCTTTGTATATTTGCCATTCTTCAAGGGGCTTGTTTTGTATTAATGCAATTCTTAAAAGTGTAGAATTATAAATAGTTGAATCATTTTTTTTGCCGAATTCTGTTGAGAATCTTTTATCATCTTTGTTTAATATGTTTAAATCGCAATTTTGCCATAAATTGTTAAAAAATGATTCTCTTTTTTTGTGTGCTAAAAGAGTTTTTTGGACTCTTCTTCTATCTCTATTAGAGATACATTCTGCGTGGTCTTTGTTGATGATTAAAGAACCAGCTTCTAAAATTTTTAAATCTTCTCTTACGCAATATCCAATGCTTGCTTTACCTAAATCAAATGCAAAAACTTTTTTATTCATAGATCACTCCAAAATAATACTTAATATATCATATTTTAATAAAGAAATCTATGTTTTCGTTATATAATTGGTAAGAAGTTCAGAAAAAGGATTATTGTTAAATCTGAAGGGGTAATATGAAAAAGATATTTTCGTTATTATTAGGGTTATTCTTGTTATCGTCTATTGTTTTTGCAAAAACTACATACTCTTACGACAAATATGGGGCAAAAACAGGCTCATACCGTTCGACTTCATTAGGTTACAATTCCTATGACAGATACGGACAAAAAACTGGTTCTTATCGTTCGACCTCGTCAGGTTACAACTCTTATGACAGATATGGACAGAAAACAGGTTCGTATCGCAAAACTTCATCGGGCTATAATTCCTATGACAAATACGGACAGAAAACAGGTTCATATAGGCAAAATTCTAACGGTTCAGTTACCCAATACAATAAATATGGACAAAAAGTTGGTTCGTTTAAAACGGATTCATCAGGTAGAACAACTCAATACGACCAATACGGAAGAAAAGTAAAAAGTTATAAGTAAGGTGATAATATGCTACCTAAAAATCTTTCACGATTGAATATGACGAATGAAGAATATATGGCATTGTCAGATGAAGAAAGACTTTTTCTTGCCGAAAATTTACCCACAAATTGTTGGCTGTATTATAGCGAAGCCCACCCGAAAAAGGCAAAGCCTATTTTACCCTGTGTGATTTCTGGGGTTCTTGTTGGGGAGTGATTAGTTTAGAAACTGCAATTCTTTTATTGATTTGTTAATATAATTAAGTTCTTTATTAATCTATTTATAAAGTTAATGAGAAATAAATTATTAAATTATTAAAATCGGCATTGACAGATTCCGTATCGTAGTAAGGAATGGCTACCCTTATAGTTATATTGAGCGAGTGAAATATCTCTAGCAAGTTTTGTTAGAGATTCTTTGACTAATGGCTCGGAATGGTGATTTTGTGGTTTAGATTGTCTGCTTAGTGGCTCACAAAGATAATGTTTTAAGTCGATAAAAACCAGCTTACGCATTTTTTACTCCACTCTCTACCTACTCTATACCAATAGAGAGATAAAAAGTTTGTCTAATTTTTTGTTAATGCAATCAAAAGTGTTTTACACAGAAAGGATTTTTTATGGTTATGACAAAATCTGGATACGATGTTAATCGTATTACTATTACCAACAATACTGCAAAGTATTATTCAGATACGGCTAAAGAGTTCGCCGTACAAGCAAAAGAGTTTGCAACAGATGTTGTACAAACAAAATCAGATATTGATAACATTTTAGCAAGCTCAGGTTTTGTAAGTGTTTCTCAAAATATTCAAAAAATTGTTACTGTAGCTGATAATATTGAAAATCTCGGCAATACAAAACTTGAATGGGGCTTTATTACAGGCAACATTGATTCACAAGCAGATTTAGATGCCAAACTTGATATCAAAGCCAATGTATCAGATGTTTACACCAAAACAGAAATAGATACAAAACTGGACGGCATAGAAGCATTATTGGAGGAAATCTAAGTTTTTAAGTGAATAAGAAACTCGTTATGTCATATTGAGCGTAAGCGAAATATCTCTAACGTGTCTAAGAGATTCTTCGGGCTATGCCCTCTGAATGACACAAAAGAAAGGAAATATAACTATGACAATCGCTAATCAAATACAACGAATCAAAACCAACATTACAAACGCATATCAAGAAATAGAAAAATTCAATGTAAATGTTACTGAATACAACAACAAGTCAGACAAACTTGCGCAGGCTATTTCTCAAATAACAGTTGGTGATACAATTAACAATCAAAACAAAATAATAACAGAAAATGGTACATATTCAGCTGATGAAGGTTACACAGGACTAGGTGAAGTAGTTGTTAATGTTCCGACATCATCAGTTGCTTCAACTCCTCAAATCTCTCCTGTAGGTTTGAGAGTATGGCTGGACGCAATAAACAATCAAGGTGGATTTACATCTTCTCGTTTTTCGGGTGAATCTAGCAGATGGCACCCTTTAGTCGGGATTAACAGTTGGGCAAACTCTGTAACTGATAGAGCATGTTTTTTTGATGAGGATTCTACAACATTTACATCTACTACAGGGTATGGGTTTTATGGTTCTTCACCTTATGGATATACGGATATAACTGATTATAACAAAGAATGTACTCTCGAATTAGTATTTACATTAAATGAAATTTTATCAACAACTCAACAGTTGTTCGGGAATCTGGTACCAAAAACAGGTGGATATTCAATTAGAGTTGATAAATATGGTAATCTATACGGCAGTTGTTATGTTGGGACAAGCAAAACTTATACAGTTTCACCTTACAAAACTATTCCTACAGGTGCAAAAATATATTGCTGTTTTAGAGTTAAAGAAGGTGAGATTCATTTCTTTAACAGTTATTACGGTTCTGATGAATCTGCTGTTCTTACAGATTCGTTATCTGATTTGCCGAATATCCCACTTACCATAGGTTATTGTGGTGATAATACTGGCAAGTATTCTTCAAATCCTTCTTATATCACTGTCAACTCTGCCCGTATGTACACAAGGTATATTTCTGATGAAGAAATGATGAATAATTACCAGTATGACAAAGCAAGGTTTAATATTACAGCTTCTTACAATTCAGGAGGTTCAGGTGGTGGTGGAGGAGATGGAGGTGATGTTGACGGCCCGACAGATTTTTAATTAATTATTAGTTATCGGTTGGTGATATGCCCCAATGTAGTTTGTCACGCAAGATAGAATAAAAATCATCATCACCAAGAAATGCTAGCTTTGCTTTCTTAGGTGAAAGTTCTATATCAACTTTTTTGACAGTGCCGCTTTGTTCTTGTCCGTCAATAGCGACTGTTAATAATTCGTCCATAGAGCTTATTGTTATTTTTTCTGTTGTAGGAATTACTAACGGTCTTGCTGTCAAAGTATGTGGACATATAGGCACAATTACAAGGCAATCAATTTCAGGACACAATATAGGACCTCCTGCAGACAGTCCATAAGCCGTTGAGCCTGTTGGTGTCGAAATTATTATTCCGTCAGCAATATAATCGCATACAAATTTGTTATTGATTTGTAATGAAAATTTTGAAGTTCTTGTGCAAGAATGTCCTTTTATAACAAAATCATTCAATGCAGTATAATTGTCTGATTTTAACATTGTTCGTTCTTGAACTTTATAAGTTTTGTTTTTGATATGTTCAACAACTTTGGCAATTTCTGATGTGCCTGACTGTGACAAAAAACCTAAGCGTCCAAGGTTTATACCGAGTATAGGAGTGTCATAATTTGCGTAAAAACGAGCAGTTTTAAGAATTGTTCCGTCACCACCGATTGCGCAAACAAAATCAAAACCGTTTTTCAAATGGTCTATATCTACAATTTCGTAGCTTAAAGAGTTCTTTTGGAGTTCATCTTCGAACTTTGAAAGAACTTTTTTTGTATTGGCTACATTATTATTTGTGACTATTGCAAGTTTCATACAGTAATTATATATGAAAATAAAAATATGTGATAATTATTAAGCAGGTAACATTTCAGGTAGTCCTGTTGCTTCTCCTGTAGCAGGATCAATCGGTGTGCGAGTATTTATCCAACTGCCTTGGAAGAATAAACGACCGTATTTAAAGTTTTCGTTGTCTAATGTCTCAAATAAATTTTTTGACTTTTCAAAACTTGTTCTGTTTTCTGCTTGCGTTGTGAAATCATTTTTAAAAGCTAAGGTTAATAAAGCTGAATTTCCTAAAGAATTGGTCAATGAAAATTCGTCATCATTTTGATTCTTTTGAAAAGTCGGAGTTTTATTAATCCCTGACATGTAGCGTTGAGCATAAGTAGTTGGAATACTTGCGTTATTTGTATCAAACCCTTTTTGGGGGTTGTTATTAACTTGAGGCTCAGCTACAGTACCTTTTGTTGAAGTCATATCAACTGTTGCAGCAGTTGGTTGAACAGGAGTTGTCACAGATTTAGGTTCAACACTATATGTTGGTGTTGTTTGTGGCATATTCGTGGTATTTGTTGCTGATTCACTCATATATATAATAAGTATATATCGAGGATATAATTGCTAAAATAAGAAAGGTTTGTAAAGAAAACTTAATAATTAATCCAATAGTGGAAGTTCGAGTGCTTCAACTCGTTGAATTGCGTTGCCTGAAATTCCTTGTATTGCGCCATACATATCTGTTGTTGCAGATAGAACATTTTGAATTTCTTTTTCTCTTTTCTTCCAAAGTTTATTCATTGCACGCTTTTCTGATTCCAAATCGTTTTGCAGTCCGACAAATGCGTTTACAATGGTTTCAAACTGGAATCGAAATTCTGTACTTGTCAAATAGTTATACAAGATAGCACTTTTTTCGTGTCTGTTTTCTTGCAAGGTTTTGGTATCACTGATTTTGATAAGAGTTTCTCGAAGGATAAATGAAAGAGCCTTAAATTCTTCATAAGTGCATATATAGACACCGTCTTTCATACCCATTCTTGTCATACTTTTGGGGTAAACTGCTGTTACAAGAACCCCTATATCAGCGCCTTTTTCTTGGATATCGTTTTTGAATTTGGCAATCCAATCTTCTTTGAAGGTTTTTGTGCGTTTGCTTTCGTAATATATCGTTCCACAGTTAGGTTTGTATGAGGTGTTTACGATTTGCAAGGAATCAGCACCCATATCACCTTTACCAACTTCTTTTATCTCGTCATAGATATAGTTTTCCTTCAAATATTTTTCTATTGCAAGCTCTTGAACTTCACCTTGCAACTGCATAGAGCCTTGTTCTTGGCGTTTTTTCATTTCTTCTGTCAAGTCTTTTTGGTCTTGTAGTTGTTTTTGGAGTTCTTTGATTTGGAGTTCAAACTTTTCTTCTGCTTGTTTTTGATATTTTTGTTTTTCTTCAACGAGTTTTTGAGAAAATTCTTTTTCTGTATCTGCAATAATTTTTTCTTGCAATTCTTCTTTTTCTCTTTCAAGTCGTGATTTTTCGGCTTTTAATTTGTTAAGCTCTTTGATTTGTAACGATTTTTCTTCAAGTTCTTTTTCAAGTTCTTGATAAGCTTCTTTTTGTTCTTCTCGTATATTCTTTTTGAGTTCTTCTTCTTTGGCTTTGAATTCTTGTTTTTGTGATTTTAGTGCATCATCTATAGCTTTTTCTTTCTCTTTTTCAAGTTGAGATTTAAGCGATTCTGTTTGTTTTTTGTATTCTTCCAGTTGCTTATCAAGTTGAGCTTTCTGTTGCGCAAGTTTTTTATCAAGCGCATCTTTTGCTTCGGCTTGAATTAGGTTTTCTATATCTATTTCTTCACCACATTTAGGGCATTTAATTTTATTCGCCATTCTTTAAATTCCATTTTATATTACTTGAAAGATATACTATATTTCTATATATGTCAAGAATAGAGAGCAGATATAATGTTGGTTAAAAAATTTAGCCAAAAGAACAGGGCTGATTACAGCCCTGTTTCTTGTTGTTCTTGTTGTTGCATTCTTTCCGGATTTGTTAGGAATGCATCATCTAACATAATAACTTTTATTTTTTCACCCTCTTTGGCTCTATAATTTAGCCCCGGCATTACAGCTCCAACTCCTGTTAGTGCTTTTGGAATTGCAAGCCATAGAGTTTCTTTTAGAGCATTATCTCTTGTATATGTTTTTGCTTGTACATCATAAGCTGTGCCGTTAGGCAAAACAAATTGTTTATAGTTTACATAAACTTTTGCGCGTCTATTGAAACTATTTGGAGCTTCAACAATAGAAACTTCTGAAGTTAGTTTTGTTCCTGCAGGTAAAAGCTGTGTGCCTTCAGTTGTGTATAATCCTTCAGGAAGAACGAAATTAACTTTATCGCCTTCAGATGCAGTTTTTGATGCAAATTTGGATTCATATTTTACAGGGATTACATTACCTTCTAAAATAATCTTTCTCCAGTTTGTAATTTGGATTTTAGAACAAGGAGTTCTTCTTATCAAGTTTAGATGTTCTACAGAAAGCATTTTTTCTGAAGGGATAACGAATTTAGGTTTTACTAAAGAAAGTTTATCGTTTAAACGAGATAAAAGAACAGCAGCTTCTGCTCTTGTGATATTTCTGTTTGGTTCAAGTTTGTTTTCATCGGGGTGATTTACAAAGATACCATAGTTAATAGATTTTGCATAAGGTATTCTTGCCCATTCAGGAATATCGTTTTTATCTGTGTATTTATCTAATATTGAACAATCTACAAATTTATCTTTTGTTATGTGACTTATGATAGATGTTGTTTCACTTCTTAGCATTGTATTGTTTGGCAAGAAGGTATTATCAGGGTAGCCATATACAAGTCCGAGTTGTTCTGAACGTAAAACATCTGCATAATATGCGTCAGATTCTTTAACATCCGTGAATATGTTTGATATTTTTACATCTAAGTTATCGTTAGATAAAATCTTCAAAAGAGCTTGTACAAATTCAATTCTTGTAAGACTTTTTTCAGGATTAAAGTTTCCTTTATCGTCAAGTTTCATAATGTCCTTTGAAACAACATTTTCAATAGACATTTTAGCCCAATAATCTGTAGTTATATCGTTTATTGTAACTTTAGTTTGTTCAGTAGGTTTTTGTGCTGTTGGTTCAATAGCTTGACTTGCGTCATTAACTTCAACCGATTGAACATTTTGAGTTTCTTGTGCAGGTTGTTGAGCTTGTCCAGCTTGTTCGCCTTCTGCAAGAGCAGGTGCTATACTTAATAAGCTAAGTAATAATAAAGTTGCTAATCTTTTTTTCATATTTCCAAATCCTTTATTGTATATACTCTGTAAGGAAAGTATAGCCCACATGTTAATTTTTTTCAAGAAATTAATAAAAAGTGCTTGATTTCTAAAATTTATTTGCTACCATGAGTACAAACCGCAGACAGTTAGTTATGCTGACAGAGTTTCAAGGTGCAAATCCTCGATGTAAAAGAAACAAAGTTTCTAGCTCATCACATTATAAAAGGAAGAACCGGCTAACCTAGGTTACACAGTCGAAATATTAAAATAGTTTTTAAATGTGTAAGATTTTGCGGTAAAGTAATTGACGCAAAGTCTTTTTACTATGTAAACAAAAGGTCGAAACGGATTTATTATTAATTCGCAAAAATAAAAACAAAGGAGCAAAAAATGTCAACAAAAGCCTTTAAATCAGAAAAAATTTCTCAAATGAAAGAGAAAATTGAAAAGGCAAAAGTTGCTATCGTTACTGATTACAAAGGTTTATCAGTAGAAGAAATTACCAAACTAAGACGCTCAATTCAAAAAGAAGACGGCGATTATATGGTAACTAAAAATACTTTAGCAAAAATTGCCGTTAAAGGAACAGAATATGAAGTATTAGCTGATTCTTTGACAGGTCCTGTTGCAATCGCATTTGGTTTTGACGATCAGGTTGCACCAGCAAAAGCATTGGCAAAATTCATTAAAGAAACCAAAAAAGGTGAAATATTAGCAGCTGCTATGGACGGTAAATTGTTATCTGCAGCAGAAGCAAAAGCATTGGCTACATTGCCTTCAAAACACGAAATTTATGCAAAAATGCTTGGTTGTATCAATTCACCTGCATCTGGTATCGCAAACTCTATCAATGCAGTTATGTCTTCATTAACAAGAGCTATGGCTGCTGTTAGAGATCAAAAATCTGCGTAAGATTTACGCATCTGATTATTAATCAGAACAAAACGTATATTACACAAATTAAAATAATAAAAAGGAGAAAACCATGAGTGTAGAATCTATTTTAGAATCAATCGAAAAATTAACTTTATTAGAAGCTTCAGAATTAGTAAAAGCTATGGAAGAAAAATTCGGCGTTTCTGCTGCTGCTCCAGTTGCTGTAGCT
>USCK01000040.1 GCA_900553205.1 uncultured bacterium
CAGGTTGTATCGGCAACGACACAGAAAAATGTAATGCTTGCAACACAGGTCTTTGTCCTGCAGGTATTGCATCTCAAGATGTATGCCTTACTAAACGCCTTGATATTGACAAGGTTGCACAAAACTTGGTTAATTATTTTGTTGCAACAAATTTTGAGCTTAGAAAATTAATGGCTGCTACAGGTTGCTCTGCATTACCGATAGGTCGTTCTGACGCTCTTATTACTGTAGATAAGAATGTTGCAGACAGATTAGATATTCAATATGTATGTTAGGGAAATATGAAAACAATTACAATCGAAGGTATAGTTAATAACGAAAGAATTTCAACTCAAAAATTATTGCAGGATATCCAGTCAAAAATAGAAGAAGGATACACTGATTTTGAGGTACATGCCTGTGGTCAGCATGATATCGGTGGCTCAGCTTGGGCAAAGAACAGTAATGAAACTTTGACCTTTAATATTACAAACCCGGGACAAAGAGTTGGCGCAATGGCAAGAAAAGGAACTAAAATTGTAGTCAACGGTTCAACTCCTGCTGATGTAGGTTGGTTAAATTCAGGGGCTGAAATTATCGTAAAAGGTGATTGTGGTGACACTGCTGCTCACTGTGCTGCAAGTGGACATATATATGTCTCAGGCCGAGTCGGCACACGGTCTGGGGCATTGATGAAATTTGACCCTAAGTTTGCACCTCCTGAGTTTTGGGTACTAAAAAATACAGGCTCCTTCAGCTTTGAATTCATGGGTGGGGGAATAGCTGTTATATGTGGTTTTGATTGCAACGGTGTTGAGTCTATTTTAGGCAATCGCTCTTGTGTCGGTATGGTTGGTGGAACAATTTATTGCAGAGGTCCGATAAAAGGCATATCTTCTTGCGTTGAAGTTATTGAGCTTTCTCAAAAAGATATCGACTTTTTAACAGAAGGTATGGACAGATTCCTAACTGCCATCGACCAAAAAGGTTTAAAAGATACCTTGTTAGATTTTAGTGAGTGGAAAAAGATTGTACCACTTGCACCTGACCAAAAAACAAAGAAAATCTCTGTAGCCGAGTTTCACCAAAAGAATTGGGTAGAAGGTGGTATTTTCGGAGATTTTATTGAAGACGATTACAAAGTCTATGAACTTGCATCAACAGGCGAAGGAAGACTCCAAGAACCAATTTGGAACAAAGATAAATGTATAAATTGTAATTTATGCAAAACAAATTGTCCTCAATCAGCAATTTCTGAAGATTTTTCCGTAAAAGCCGATAAATGTATAGGTTGTTCTTTTTGTGCAACAGTTTGCCCAAAGCAAGCATGGACAATGAAAAATAATAATAAAGAAATCAGTTAATACTACCAATCAAATTGACGATGTCAAAAATATAATTATAAATTAGAATGTATTTGTAAATATTTATTTACGGAATAGCAAATTTATTCTTAATCGGGGTTTATTATATTTATGACAAGGTTAGTATCAAATCCGATGAAAAAGGACAGTAAGGTTTTAAGCAAAGACCGTCCTTACAAAGTTGATAAAATCCAAGCATCTATAGAACGTGGAGATATTTTGAGATACTCTTTATTTGTTAAAGATGTAAAAGAAAATATTGATTCTCTTAAAAACTCTAACCCTAAATATTTATCATTGATTTTGAAAATAATACAAATATCAATAACACAATTACAAGGTACGGATATAATTGTCCCTCTAAATGTTTTATTACCACAGTTAAATCAAGCATCATACTATAATCATGAAGCTTTAGATTTTACTACAGAAGTACTTGAGTTTGTGGATATCTTAACAGCAAAATATTTTTTGGCACATCTATCTGCAGGTATTCTGCAACGTGATGAACTAAAGAAACAATTTAAAGCAACTATCCCGTTTGTCAAAAACATTGTAGCTTCATTACCACAAAGCAGTGAGGACTTATATAGACAAAAAGAATTTATGAAGGCCGTAAAAATCCTTATAAATTCAAAGGCTGACCCTAAAAGAATTGAGATTTTACCAAAACTTAAATACTTGGCAGACACAAACCTTAATACAGACTATGAACTAAATATAATAGATATAGTATATGGAAACACATCTATTGAAGATTTAATTAACCAAGTAAGCCAAAAAGCAAACTATCTTATCCAAAATTCATTGTAAGCCAAAGGTTTTCCTAAATTACTAATCGAAAATATTTGCATTACATATCTTCCTTTTTGATGAATCGTGAAATTGTTACAGTAATAATACATGTTTTGCTTCATTACTCTGTAATCATTTGTCCAATATATTGTATAGCCACCTCTATTTATCGTATCTGACACCTTAAACACTTGAACTCTGATGAATTTGGTTTCAAGTTTTTTGGGTGTAAAAAACAAATAATATATTTTCTGCCCTTCGGCAAATTCACGAGATGGGTGCATAACCGTTTCTTTGGTAATTGGTTCTGCATTGAAAATAATATTCGCTTTCTCTTTCTGTTCACAACTGGAACAAAATAATAGAATTAAACATATTACAATAACTATTCTTTTCATTATTTCATTTGGCTCAACTGTTGTATTTTATTATTTACAGTATCAACCAGCTTTTTATCTTTTTCGTAAGTTGTATATTTTTTATAGTTCTCAATAGCTTTTTCGCTTTCATTTTTATACTCATAAGCCAAACCCAACGCATAATATGCCAAAGCATAATCAGAATCTATACCTATAACCTTGTCAAAACAGTTAATAGAGCTGTTGAAGTTTCTTTGATTTGCATAAGTCAAGCCTAAATTAAACCAAGCATCTGCATAATTATTATCAACTTTTATTGCCTCATTATAATAATATGCAGCTTTATTAAGGTTCTTTGTCAAACGATATAAGTTTCCTAATTTTAAAAGTGTTTCTTTATCGTTTGGTGTTACTAAAATAACTTTTTGATAACAAGATATCGCTTGTTTATAATTCTTTGCCTTATATGCAGAATCACCTTGTTGAACTAATCTTTCAACTTCTGTCATAGTATCAGAAACGGTTTTTGTAGCCTTAGACTGTTTTTCACAAGCTGTTTTGAAATCATTATATTCATTTTTGTATTCTGTATTATTAGGGTCTAAAGTAAGAGCTTTATCAAAATAGAAAGATGCTTTCTTTTCGTTTTTTAGTTTTTCATTTGCTAATGCTAAACCGAAATATGCAGAGGCTTGTTTTTCATCAGTTGCAATAACTTCTTCAAACGGCAAGCATGACTGAACATATTGTTCCTTGTCTATCAAATCAAAACCTAAAGCCAAAAGTGCAGCGTTTAGATTCTTTTGAACTTCGTCACTATCTTTTTCTGTTAATAAGTTTTTATAGATTTCTATAGCAGAAGAATATGATTTGTCGGCATGCAAAACCAATGCCTTATTATATCTCAAATCGTAATCATTAGGCGAAGTTTTCAAAGCTAAATCATAGAACTTTAGAGCATTTTTCAAATCATTTTTCTGATGATAACAATATGCAAGCTCTTTTTGAATTTCTACATCTGCAGGAGCTTTTGCATAAGCCTTTTGATAGTTCAACATTGCTAAATCAATATTGTTTATTTTTTTATAAACCAAAGCTATATTTTTATAAGCATCAACATCTTCAGGATATGACTCTATATATCTTTTGTATTGAGCTATAGCTTCATCATTTTTGTTCATTGTAGCCAAAAGATTACCGTAATCAAACCTTAGTTCATTCATATCAGGTTCTAATTCAAAAAGCTTTTCATAAGATTTTTCTGCATCTTGATTTTTGTTTAGAGCTTGATAAGAAAGCGCTAATTGAGAATATGTCTTTACGCTGTCCGGATTATTTTCCAATGATTTGTTCAATATTGTAACAGCATTTTCATATTTTTTATCTTTAAATAAAGCTGTTCCGTAATTTATAAAATCTTTAAAGGAATCCGGAGCAAGATTGTATGCTGATTCAAACTCTTTTTCTGCAGTTGCATAATCGCCTGATTCCAAATATGTTCTTGCCATTCCTTCTCTGGCCTGTTGATTTTCAGGATAACTTGTTAAGAAGGTTTGATAATCTTTGATAGAATCATCATATTTTTTTTGATAAGATTCTACACTCGCAAGGTTAAGATAATTATATTTGTAATCAGGACATAATACAGATGCTTGTTTATACGAATTATAGGCATTTTCATAATCACCCATAGATTGCAATATATTACCGATACTTACATATAAAAAGCCGTCATCAGGATTTAGCTTCAACGCTTTTTTATAATATTTTAATGCACTTGTATTATCGCCTACTGTAGAATACAGCCCTGCAATTTTAGTGTATAAAACCGAATCGTCACCATTTATAACAATAGCTTTTTCCAAATATTTTATCGCATTGTCATAATCTTGTTTAACTTCACAAGCAGTACCCATTTTGTACAAATGGTGAGCCTCTTTTGTCATTTTTGCTTCACCGATATTTGCAGTCAGTAATAATATAGCCAAAGTTATTAATATCTTCTTATTCATATTAGTTTCCTTATATAATAATTATTTTAGAACAATTCCATTCATTTGACAGAAGGAATTGAGAATAGTCGTAGCTTTTTCAACTTCAGATAATAATGAAATCAGTTTCAAATCATCTGCAATTAAAGAAGCTTTTTGATTCATTTGTTGTGCAGACAAGACGAAATCAACTTTTTTGTCCTGCACTACCAACGCATAATCTTGTAGATATTTTGAATACAATAAATACAAATGAGCCAACTGATATTTTATATCTGCATTTTTCGCAATCATAATTGCTTTTTCAATATACATTTTTGCAGCATCAAAATCTTGTAATGCTAAATATATCTCACCAATTAACTTATTTAACAACAATGTGAAATAATGATTGGAAATATTGGCACTTTGAGCAACATCAAGAGCCTTTAATGCAATATCCAAAGCCATTTCAGGGCCATCTATAATCATTTTAGCTTCGGAGATAAAATACCAACCTAACAATACACCAATAGCATTTTGTTTTTCAGCGAAATATTCAACCTGTTTAGCATAAACAACAGTAGCTTCTTTTGCCGAAGTTCTTTCTTGCATTAATCTGCCCAACAAGAGTTTTAATATATTCTTGGTAAACTCATCATGGATATCATCAGCGTATTGGGCAGCTTGGAACAATTCTTCATAGCTCAAATCATTTTTATTCATAAAGAAACGATTTAATATACTAATCAAATTTATCGTTGACATTGAATAATCGTTAATTTGTTCATCTGCATTTGATAATATCTCATCAAGTATTTTGATAGACATTCTGACATTACCTGACATTGTATTAGCAAACGCTCTGTAAGCCTTGATATTAATAATAAAATCTTTATTCTCGATATTATTAACACTGCATATACCTGATAAATCCTCTAATATCTTGAAGGCTCGGTTATCACCTTGCATAATTAGCGCTTTTGCTAAGTTCAACAAGGTTTTTACCCATATTTCAAAAATGGTGTCTTGAGAAAGAGTTTTGCAAGCTACCTTGTTATTCAAAGCACTTTCCAAAACAGGCAAAATTTCATTATCTATTAAGTTTATAATAGAGCCTGTATTACCCAGTTTTAACAACGGAGTAACCTCTCTTGCTTTCATTACTGCAATTTCGACAGGGAAATTTTCAGGAATTAAAGGTATAACATTATTTATACATTCAATTACACCTTGATAATTGTTTAATTTCATAGAACAAGATGCCAAATAACCCAACAACTCGATTTTTTCTACAAAATGAGCCTCATCAAGCATTGTAACAGCCTTTGGCAAATATTCTATTGCCAACTCCGGACTATCAGGTTCTAACAATTTACCAAGTTCTGCATAGGCATTTCTTTTTACCAAATCAGCTTGAGCTATATTGACCTTATCAACAATACTCAAGATTTGTTTTTGTAAAATTATATACAAACTTGTATCACCGATATAAGCTGATAATTGTACACAATGTGCCCATATTGCAAAGGCTTGGTCATCAGAATCAAGGTTTTGAGCAATAAATCCTAAAATCGCAGATGTTGAAAGGATATAGTTTGCTATTAATGGATATAAAGATTGATTTACGGCTTTAAAGATTTCAGTATCTTGTTTAAACAACTCAATCATTACATTCCATAGATTCAAAGTTTTGAACTCATATCCAAAATTAAACGAAGGAACTACAAAGTTTAATTTTACGAGTTGAGAGATTCTTGCTTCAATATCTTCTGCCGAGATATTAAATATACCTGTAAGCAAAACTGGATAGAACTTAAAGCCAAGAATAGTGCAAGCACATAAAACCATATAAGAAAAATTATCAGTTTCCTTTAGTATTTCTAAACGGCGCCTTAAAACCTCTTGCAAATCACTTGGATACATTATAGGCTGATTTGTTCTTATTGAATCAGCGACCAAATTAATCAGTTGTTCAACAATAATCGGATTATCTTCAGCCACACTTAATATATTGTTCTTGATATCTTTTGTAATAGAGACAGAGGTGTAATTGCTGAATATAGGTTCTAGCTGCTCTCTTGTAAATGGCGCTATTGTAACATCAACATAGTTATTATCATTCAAGACAGGTGAAGTTATACAGTTTACGCCTGATTGTTCTTTTGAACAAGTTAAAATAACTGTTAAATTTTCTCTAATTAAATCATTTGAAATTAAAATGTTTAAAAGCTCATAAGAAAAACTATCAATATATTCAATATTTTCAACCAACAATACAGCTTTCATTTTTCCCAATATTGTTTCAAATATTTTAACGATTATTCGTATTGTATTTTGTTTGTTAGCTTCTATATTAGAGAATTTATCAAGTTTTTCAGGATATAAGATATTTAACAAATCATATATTTCTTTTGTAGATAAATTATCAAAATCCTGTTTAAAGAATTTAACGGATTCTTTTTGCAGGTGTTTTTTATCTGCACAGAAATTCATAACATTAAACAAGTTTAATAATACACTTTGGATATAACCCAAAGGTGTTAATTGAGTATGAGGGTTACATTTACCAAGCAAACAAGCAATATTATGATTTGCAGTTTCTTTTACTAAGGACTGAAACACATAGTTTTTGCCATATTCATTATTACCGTTTATTGAAACAATTTTTATATTAGAAGCTGCAATAGCTTCCATTATTGTATCTTTAGCCCCTGTCAAAGAACAGTAATTTGCATTATAAACGGTTTCTTGAAACGATGGAGTTTCAGGTTGTTCAACCTTAACATCAAGTTCTGCCCCACATTTACGACAAAGTTTTGAAGCAGGTAAATTTATACTCTTGCATTTTGGGCAAACCTTTAACAAAACCTCTCCACAAGAAGTACAGGTTTTATTTGTAATCAAATTATATTCTTTACAAACGGGACAAAAACGTCCAATTCTTGCGCCACAGATTTGACACTTAATTGCATGTTTATCTAGTTGTGAACCACATTTTGGACAATTCATACTCTTGCTACCTTATCTGAAACTTCTGACATATCAAAAAGAGTATCTACAACAAACTGTTCTTCTACATCCATTAGTTGAGCAACCTCTTTTATTTTTTGTTTTTCTTTATATTTGTATTCCAAAACTTTTTTATATTCCGTACCATTTTTCTCATCTGACTTCTCAAACATAGTATAAATTTGTTTTAATTTAGAAACAGGTGTCAATGACAATTTGTACTTTGAAGAATCATAAGAAAAGTTCTTATAATCAATTTTTTGAAGAGGTATAATAGATTTTAAATGATAACGACCTTCTGCTCTTAAAACCTCTATAACTGTTTTAGAAATAATTTTATCTAAATAGCGATTTATTACAGATGTTTCCTGCAAATCCTCAATAACACCTTTTGACCTCTCTAAAACAATATCCACAATAGTTTCGGTGAGATCTTCATTATTGACATATCTTTTATTATTCTTTAGTTTTTCAATGATTAAATTTTTGTCCATTTGCATACTAATGATACCATATATTTACAATAAAACATAGTAGTTTACATTGATAAAATTGCATCTGATGCAACAAAAGCCGTTGACCAACAATTTTGCAAATTAAATCCTCCACAAAAGCCGTCTATATCAAGAACTTCACCTATAAAATACAAACCTTTATATTTTTTTGATTCTAAAGTTTTTGGACAAATTTCCTTCAAACTAACTCCACCTGCTGTTACAACTTCCCCGTCAGGAGTTGTACCTGTAACCGTAACTTGAAAAGAATGGATTTTTTCTAAAATATAATCTCGCATTTTGGCATTTATTAAATGACATTTTTTCTCTTTAGAAACATTTGCGAATTCAATAATTAAATCAACCACCTTTTTAGGCAGAAATTCTGAAAGCAAATTATTTATTTGTTTATGGGGATTTTCATTTAACAAATCCTGCAGATTAATTTCTTGAGGGTATAAATCTATCATCAAGGTATAAGGGAATGAATCTCGGGCTTTGATAGATGATACATTATAAATCAAAGGCCCTGAAACGCCCTTATGCGTAAATAAAAGACTATCGTTAATCCCTTCTGCACTACAGTTTGAGACTACAACACCAGACAGATTTGAAAAATTTTCTTTAGTAACAAGCCCGACCAAGGCCGGTTTTGGTGCAACAATATCAACACCTAGTCTTTTCACAATATCATAACCGGCATGTCCACCTGTTGCGATAACAAGACTGTCGAAATAATAGGAATTCATATCTGTAACGAGTTTTATTTTTTCTTGAAGTTCTATTCTCAAAGCCTTTTCCCGTTTTATAGTTGTTTTATTCAAACTGTTTAACAAAGCTTCTCTTACAGTTTTTGAAGAATTTGATTCGGGGAATATTCTACAATCCTCTTGAGTATAAGTCGTGACACCTATTCTTTCAAAAAACTCCAAAGTATCAGCTGTAGAAAACCGTGAAAAGATTGAATAAAGGAACTTTTCTCCTCTTGGGTAATTCTGTGCCAGTTCTTTAAAGTCATATTCAGCATGTGCCAAATTACAGCGACCACCCCCTGTTGGAAGTAAAGTCCTTAAAGGTGAGCCAAAATCAAATAAGGTTACAGAAGCACTATCTTGTAAAAATTTTGCACAAGCACAACCTGCAGGGCCTGCACCGATTATTCCAACAGTCTTCATATTCTGGTTCCGTACAAATAAACCATTTCAGGGTTTTCTAATTCTTCATACAAATCATTCATTGATTTTTTGAATACAGGGTGAATCATTTCAGGCGCCAATTCTAACATTGGCACTAAAGTAAATGCTCTTTCATGCATATATTTATGAGGGATAACCAAATCAGGTTCATTCATAATCAAATTGTCATAAAACAAGATATCAATATCGATATTTCTATCCCCGTATTTACCTTCTTGTTCTCGATTACGCCCTAACAAGGCTTCAACTTTTTGGCATTGTGCCAAAAGTAATCTTGGGGATAACGAAGTTCTAACCTGAACAACAGCATTAACAAACCAATTTTCTGATGCAACACCCCAAGGCTCTGTTTCATATAAAGATGATGATTGAACAACATTGATAGCTTCAAAACCATTCAACAAGCTATTGGCTTGTTGAATATAAGCCAACTCTATCACCTTTATTTGAACCTAAACTTAAATATACTAAAGCCATGAGTATATTCTATAACCTTATATCAAATCATGTCAATACAACAAACATGGCAAATTTTTATATTACAGGTTTTATACTAAATATGGCAAAAATCTCTTTTGTACAGCATAATACTTTCATTAAAAATGCCAACCAAGCGACTAAAAAAGAGTTGCAAAAGGCATCAACAAATGAGTTGAAAGAATTACCGGAAACCATAATCGGTAAAGATTTAGTACACTCTATTGAACAGCCTAAATTTGCGAAAGATTTTAACACCAACTATCATAAAGTAATTAATAAACTACTGAATAAACATTTAGAAAAACTTGATTTAACAAAAAATTTATCAAAAGCTAATCAACAAGATTTGCTAAATCACCTTGAAGGAGATAAAGCTTCATTTTGTGCATTTACATTAGGTGATAAACCCTCAATACTTCTTAACGGAAAATTTGAATACCTAAAATCGACAGAAAAATATGATATTGTAAGGAGAAAAATAAAATCCGTTACTCCTAAAAAAACTTTTGTTTTTGATAATACTTTTATCTTGGACAAAGAAAAAACTAAAAACACAATATCAGAAAATATAGATTTTTATAGGCAAAGGTTAGACTTGAAAAAAGATGCCTCAACAAAAGAGATTTACGAAGTTTTAACAGGCAAAAACAGTCCACTGTTATCAAATGACAAACACGATATTATAGGTATAACTCTAGGTTATTCACCTATAAACAGTATCCTGTTCCATCTTGAACAATCAACCCCTCACGCAACAGAAAACAGGAACAATTTAAACATATACAAAAAGCAACTTTTAAACCAATTACATTCTAAAGATTCGCCATATCACAATTTTAATCAAAAATTTACAACAGCTATTGCAAACTCAATAAGAAGCATACACTCAAACACACCCAAAAACGAATTCACACCTTACGGGTACTCATACATTAACCTTCTTGATGATGATAAGCATAATCAAAAAATAGTACGCAGTATTCTAAAAACCTATAAAAGTGCAAAATCACTTCTTAACGGGTAAATACATTGGTAGGGAGCAATACCAATCCCCATTTAAAGGCTTTTGACCTTTTATTACTCTATCTACATCTTCTAAGCCTGGTTTTTCAGCAGAACTAAACCCACATTTTCTATAAAACGGTGAAGGTGCATTTAAAATTGAACCTTCCTGATTATTCATGGCAAATACTGTAACTCTGTTTTCACACCGTTCATTATTCGCTAATTTCTTTGCTAAATTGATAAATGCTCGCCCGACACCTTGTCGTTTTACCTTTGCCAACAAGGCAATTATATACAATGAAGTATAATTTTCTTTCTTTGGATAAAACTCATAATCTTCTTGAGCGATTTTTCCATAGAACTGTTCTTCTGCAATCATGTGACCTAAAGACTTGCCGTCTTTAGTTGAAAACATATTATATCTGTTACCTTGATTATAAATCAAACGTTTAGGTAACGGTTGGGGTTTGAAAGGAGTAAATTTTAGCATACTAAAATAAAACCCGAACAAAATAAAATTTGCTAATTAGCAGAATAAAATTTATTCATTTCGTTTAAATATACATCAATAGCCTTATAACCGTTATAAACCTCATTAGTAGCCAAGGCATATTTATTTGACAAGATGAACTTCAATTCCTTAACTCTTATTTGCAAAAGTTCATCAGCATCATTTCTTAATCTGTCCTCAGTTGACATTGACCAATGCTTCAAAAGTGCGAGTTGGGTATTTACCTGTCCTATTGTTGTATTTTCTAAAGTATTAAAATTATATTTAAACAAAAAACTTCTTTCTGCATTTGTAATTCTTGGCTGAACAATTTGAAAACCATAGATTTTGCGCATAATAACATAATTATCAGCAATTCTTCTATGAGAATAAGGCACACCTGATTTTGCCAACATTGCAGAAATAGGTAATTCAGAGCCATAATCCTCTTGAGCAGCTATAACTTGAGAAATATCTACAGTTTTTTGTTTTTCCATTGAAATAAACCTTATCCTTTATCTTTTTTGGTAAAAATGTCGAACAAACTTAATATTAACATTAATGCAATAACAATTACAATATAAATTAAGTAATGTATAATTGTTAATTTACTAACGCATAATGAGGCAATCCCTCCTGCCAAAATAGCAACAGATGTCATAATTGCAACAGTAATTTTTTGCGAGAAGCCCGCTTTGAGCAATTTATGGTGAATATGCTCAGCATCGGCTACAAAAGGTGATTTGCCCTTAAAAATCCTTCTCAAACTTGAATAAGTAATATCCATAATTGGAACAGCCAAGATTACGAAAGGTAACAAAACTGCAAATGTTGCCCCCTTCATAACACCTGTTATCGACAAAGATGCTAATAAGAACCCTGAGAATAATGCACCGGAATCGCCCATAAAAATCTTTGCAGGATTAAAATTAAAGGTCAAAAATGCCAACATTGAACCTGCAAGAATGAAAGCAATTAATGCACTTATTGAATTTGGTGGACGCATAGCCAAAGCCACAATAGCCAATGTAATTGCGTTTACAGTAATTACCGAACCTGCAAGTCCGTCAACACCATCAATAAAGTTTACGGCGTTACTTATACCTACAATCCACAACAAAGTTATCGGATATGATAAAAAGCCCAAATTACAAGCTAAACCAATATGATGCCCGAACGCTGTCATATCAACTTTAACACCCAAAAGATATACAACAGTTGTTATTAAGATTTGAACAACGAGCTTAAACTTTGCATCTAAATTATATACATCATCAACCAACCCTAAAAGGAAGATTAACGAGCCACCCAATAAAATCCCTGAGACTAAGCTCCCATAAGGATAATAGCTCAAAAGAACAAGAAACAAGAAGGTTAGCATTGTACTTGCCCAAATTGCTACCCCACCGAGTCTTGAAACCGGAATTTTATGAATCTTTCTTTCATTTGGAAGATCAACCAAACCTTCTTTTTTTGAAAATGCAATAACAAAAGGTACTAAAAACACGCCTAAGGTATATGATATTATTGCACCTATTATATTAGATTGTGGTAAAGAATTTATTAAAATTGTCCTATCCTCACTTATTCATATAGAGGGAACTTCTTGCATAATGCCAAAGAACGTTCTCTCAATTCTTTCAACTTTTCTTCATTTTCAGAGTTTTTGATAGCTTCTGAAATTATATTTGCGATTTCTGTCATCGCAGCTTCATCAAAACCTCTTGTAGTTACAGCAGCAGAACCTAATCGAATACCACTTGTAATAAATGGACTTTGTGGGTCATTTGGAACTGTATTTTTGTTAGCAGTAATACCTACAACCTCTAAAATATTTGCCATATCCTTACCTGTTTTACCCAAGTTTCTTAAATCAAGAGTCATAACATGGTTTTCGGTCATTCCACCTACAATATCCATTCCGTTATCTATAAGACCTTTTGCTAAGGCTTTTGAATTTTTAACAATATTTTGAGCGTATGTCTTGAAATCATCTGACATAGCTTCTTTTAGAGCAATAGCTTTACCTGCAATAATGTGTTCCAACGGCCCGCCTTGAATACCAGGGAATACAGCTTTATCAATAATATTAGCGAATTCTTCATCACACATAACAATACCACCTCTTGGACCTCTTAAAGTCTTGTGAGTTGTAGTTGTTACAAAATGAGCGTATCCTGCAGGAGAAGGGTGAACACCCCCTGCAACCAAACCTGCAATATGAGCTATATCTGCAAGTAAATAAGCACCTACGGAATCAGCAATTTCTCTAAAGCGTTTAAAATCAATAACTTTTGAATAATTACTTGCACCACAGATAATTAATTTTGGTTTATGTTCTTTGGCTAATTTTTCGACTTCGTCATAGTTAATCATGCCATTTTTGTCAACGCCATAGCCAAGAACATTGAAATACATGCCGGAGAAGTTTACAGGAGAACCATGGCTCAAATGACCACCGTTTGACAAATCCATACCCAAAACATTGTCACCCGGTTTTAATAGTGCAATAAACACAGCCATATTAGCCTGAGCACCACTATGAGGTTGAACATTAGCATGATCCATACCAAACAACTTGCATGCTCTTTGTTGAGCAAGTTCTTCTATTTTATCGACATTATCACAACCGTTATAGAATCTTTTGTGAGGTTTACCTTCTGCATACTTGTTTGTCAAAACAGTACCACAA
>USCK01000041.1 GCA_900553205.1 uncultured bacterium
GATTACATGAAGTCCACCGACTGCTACAACTTTGTCATGTTCTTCTGATGTAATTGCTCTTGCCTCTGCAAGTGCAGCATCTTTCTTTTCTTCGTAGTTCGGAGTTTTTTCAGGTGAGTATTTTTTCGCATCAAGCATTTCTTTTGCAAGATACTCAGCGTTACCACCAAGAAGAATATCTGTACCACGACCCGCCATGTTTGTTGCGATTGTAACGGCACCGTATCTGCCAGCTTGGGCAATAATATATGCTTCTTTTTCGTGATATTTCGCATTCAATACATTGTGCTTGATTCCACGCTTTTTCAACAAATCTGACAAATACTCTGATTTTTCAATACTAATCGTACCAACCAACACCGGACGACCGATTTTATGTTGCGCAATAATATCATCAACAACGGCATTGAATTTTGCACGTTCTGTTTTGTAAATAACATCAGGATAATTTATCCTGATATCTTTTTTATTTGTCGGAATAACTGTAACTTCCAAGTTATAAATTTTACCAAATTCTGCTTCCTCTGTCATAGCAGTACCTGTCATACCCGATAGTTTCGGATATAATCTGAATAAGTTTTGGAAAGTTATACTTGCTAGAGTTTGAGTTTCGTCTTGGATTTGAACTCCCTCTTTTGCTTCTACTGCTTGGTGAAGTCCGTCAGACCAACGGCGACCTTCCATAAGACGACCTGTAAACTCATCTACAATCATAACTTCGCCGTCTTTGATTACATAATCAGTATCTTTTATAAACAATTCTTTTGCTTTAAGTGCTTGTAAAAGATGATGAGCGTATTGGGTTGAAATGTCGAACAAATCATTGCAACCGATAAGTTCTTGTGCTCTATCAATACCTTCCTCTGATAAGATAACATTTTTGTTCTTTTCGTCAACCTCATAATCAACATCGCGTTTTAGTTGAGGTGCGATTTTTGCCATAAGTTTATAAGTGTCGGCAGATTTTTCAAGTTTCCCACTGATAATAAGAGGCGTTCTTGCTTCATCAATCAAAATACTGTCAACTTCATCGATTATGGCATAGTTGTATGGACGCTGAACAAGCATTTCAAGTGAACCTGCCATATTATCTCTTAGATAATCAAAACCAAATTCGTTGTTTGTGCCATAAGTGATATCACATTCATAAGCAGCTTTTTTTTCTGCAAATTCCATTTCGTTTCTGCCACCGGAAAGAATTACACCAACAGTTAAACCTAAGAACTTGTATATTCTTCCCATCCACTCACTGTCCCGTTTAGCCAGATAATCGTTTACGGTGATAACATGGACACCTTTTCCTGTTAGTGCGTTTAGATATGCAGGAAGTGTTGCAACAAGAGTTTTACCTTCACCTGTTCTCATTTCTGCAATATTTCCGTTGTGCAAGAAATATCCACCCATAAGTTGAACATCAAAATGGCGCATATTCAAAACACGTTTTGCAGCTTCTCTGACCGTTGCAAATGCTTCAGGTAAGATTTTGTCTAATGCTTCTTTTTCCAAAATTCTATCAGCTTTCGGATTATCTGATGTTTGGCGTTCGCTTAATATTTTTTTGAATTCATCAGTTTTTGCTCGCAATTCTTCATCTGAATATTTTTCAAATTCAGGTTCAAGTGCGTTTATATGGTCAATAATAGGTAAAACTTGTTTTATTTTTTTATCGTTTGAACCACCCAATAGTTTAATTAAAAATTTTAACATAAATGTTCCTTTTTCCCCTGTATCTTAATACTATCATAGCATAGAAATATTAAGCACGAGTTACCCGATTAAGTTATTTTTAAAATTCGTTTTTACATTTCTTAATAAATTTGACAAAAAGAGCAATTTTTTTTCTTGAGATGCTTTACATGGGACGAAAGGGGAAAATCCATGAATACAATCACTAATTTTCGAATGAACCAACCAACAATCAATCAACGCTCAAACAAATTAATTAGTAACAACCAAAACTCATATACACCGATGCATAATCAACCGGCACAAAATGTTCAATTTAAGGGGTTAAATTTAAGAGTTCTTAAAGCCTTTACTCCTGCAGGCAGAAAAATGGAACGTGCAATCGCAAAACATAATAAAGAAATTGCGAATATTTTGCAAGTGCCATCAGAAAAGATAAATACACTTACTCATAATGCACCGATGAATCGTTTATACTTTTTAGATGCGTTAACATCAAAATTTCATTCAAAATATGGTTGGGGTACAAATGCAGCTAATCCTGAAAAATCTGATGTTGTATTCAATATTTATGAACAAGTAAAAAATCCTCAAAAAGACCATTTTTATTTAGCAGAAAGAATGCCGGGCAAAATGGAAAAAATGGGTGAAGTATTTGAATTAATCGGTGATGATTCTAAAAAATTAAAACTTGCTAAACAAATGCAGGAACAAGTTTTAGATGGTGCAAGAGCAGAGCAGATGGCTCCAAATTTAATGACTGATGTTCTAAAATCTGATAATGCTGATTTGTATTCTGAAAAATTTGCAGATTACAAGCCATATTTCTCAGTTCACAAAAAAGATGAAAATGCAGTTGCTAATCTTGATAGAATGGTTACATCAGGTACGTATGACAAGAACTTTGTCAAAAGAGAAGCTAACCTTAGTAAAGTTTTTGCACCATATAATATGGGTGAAACTTCTGTACTTAATGCTCAAGTTGTCAGAGATAATTATACTCAAGAAGGTCAAAGCTTTTTAGAAGCATTTGATGACTTAATCGGTACTACAAATGACAGTATGAAAGCCGGTAATGATAAACAAGTTTTAAACATGTTCCTAACAACAACAAAAGAAAATCTTGATTTAAGACGCAGTATAATGCAAAGATATTCTTCAGATAAGTTTGATAACATAAAGAATCATGACTATAACGAAAAAGTTGCAGATTTAAATGAATTATTTACTAATATTGATTCAGATAAACATGCTAAAAATTATGTTAAAAAATTACTTAAGTATAGAGACTCGTTACCAAAAGCTAAATCCATAAATACATTATTCAATAGAGTTTCAACTAAAAAACTTGATATCTTTTTTGAAAATGCTCAAAATATTATGGGTCAAGTTCGAGGTGAAAAAAGATATGAAGTTTTAAATAAAGAAATTACGCATCCTCTATTTATGACTCCTGAAAGAGCTGAACATATTGCAGAAATGAAATCAATCGGTTTGAAGGAAGGTTTATCTTTAAAACAAAAAATCGGTAGAGTTTTGAAAAACCAAATCAATAAAATCAGATACGGTATGTCTGAGGACAAACAAGCAAAAATTGTACAAGCTAACCAAGAACAAGTAGATATGGCTGACTTGAGAAGCAGAATGGAACAGTTTATACCTTCAAACAAATCTACAGTTACAGAACCTGCTATAACATCTGTTGAAGTTAAAACTGTTGAAGCACCAAAATCGTCAGTTGTTCCTGTTGAAGCTAAGGCTGCTGAAACAGTTAAAACTACTCCAGTAGAAACAGTTGCAGAAACTACACCTCAACCTGTTAAAAAGAAAGCTATCAGACACTTCAATGTAGTAAAAGCTCCAAAAACACCTAACGCTAAAAAACTTGCAGTAATAAATGATGTAAACCAAATCATCGAAAAGAAACTTGGTTCAAAAACATTGGCTGACCAAAAACGTGATTATGCACTTACTGCTACTAAAATGCGTATGCAAATGCTTCCTGAAATCTTTGAATCAATCAAAGAAACAAGAGCTATGGAACGAGCAGCAGGAGTTAAAAAACCTTCTGTTTCTAATAAAGATGCGTTGTCTTTATATTCAAGAATTAACGGCAGAAATAAAAAGCTTGTTAATTATATGCTTAAAAAACGTAATGCAGACGGAACTAGAACATTCAAGTTCGATGAAATCCTTTCTACAATTCAACAATCAGAATCAAAACTACATAAACAAAAATTTGCATCTCCAAAAACATATAAAGCTGCTGATGGCAAAGCTTATTATGCAAATCTTCTGGATGCACAAATTCAAGAACATGGTAAGCTTCAAAGAACAAAACAATCATAGAAATATAATTAAGAGAAGTATATGGAAAAGACCGGCAATCGCCGGTCTTTTTTATTGTAGTTTTCAAGTCAAAAAATGATAATTTAGTTAAGTTTAAGAGTTTTATTAACTCCTGCACCTGTTGCCTTGTATAAACCTATTGAATCAACAATACAACCTATTTTGCTTTGTACAACCATATTATCTATTGTTAATAAATTTTCTTGTCTTTGATTCAAATCAAGTTTTGAAATAACACCTTGTTCATACATTTTTTTAGACAAATTAAAATCTCTTGCCTCAAGGTTTTTGTTTTTAACATTTTGTTTATACTTATCATTATCATATTTATAAGCATAAAGAGCGTCATTAACTTCTTGTATAGAAACAAGGTTTGTATTTTGATAAGTTTTTAGCATTCTTTCATATTTGACTTTATTCATTCTCAAATTAGCCATTTTGGCGCCACCGGTAAAGAAGGTTTCAAAAATACTTCCACCAAATCCCCAAATGAAGTTAGGAAACATATTCCCTGAAGAATTAAGTACATTAAATAATGCTAAGCCACCAATATTAATGCTTGGTAAAAATTCCTTCTTTGCAACTCTTACATCAATACCTGCTTTTTGTAACATGATTTCTGATTTCAAGTAGTCAGGTCTTTGAGTAATAATTTCTGATGAAATTTCATTTGGTGCATCAAACTTATAAACAATGCTATCGTATGTCGAGCGTTTTAGTGAGGCACTGTTTGCAGGGCTTTCGCCAATTAATACTGCAAGCTGGTTAAGCGCTTGGATTCTTGTTTTTTCTAAGTCTAATAAAGTTGCGTCACCCATAACAAGTGCTTTATTGGCTTTTACAACATCAGAGGTTGAAGTTACTCCTTCTCTGTTACTGATTACCATTGCGTTATAAATATCTTTTCTTAACTTGTTAATTTGTTTTTGGCTTTGTATTAATTTATCTAATTGGATAATGTTGAAATATGTTGTTCCAACAGCAGAAACTACAGTAATATATGCAGCCCTTTCATCTTGGATAGATGCTTCGTAAGTTTTCTTTGAAGATTTAGTTTTGTCGTGGTTCTTCAAGAAAATATCAGCTTCATAATTAACCATGATAGGGAAGAACATTGAACCGTTGCTGTCGTGTTGCGTACCACCATATCCGGGGATAAATCCTGCACCGACAGAAGGAAGCTCATTTGCCATCTGAGCTTTTACACTTTGATAATACTCATCAACACTTAATGATGCTGCTTGTAAATTGTAGTTGTGTTCAACTGCTTGTTGGATATATCCGTTCAAGTATTCATCATTAAAATTTTCCCACCAAGGTAGATTAACAAAATCATATTTATTTGTAATTTTTAATTTTGTCCATTTTGTTTTTTGTTGTTTTTCTGTTTTCACTTTCTGTACTTTTACAGTTTCTGAATTATCTTTCTGCACCCCCAAACGTAAAAACGCAAAGGCTGGTGCCGTATTAAGTGTTATAAAACTTGTTAGTAATAATCCTGCAATTAACTTCTTTTTCATAATTTTCTCCAAGTGCTTGCTTTTTTTTTAAGATGATGATAACATAAGTATGTTGCAAATGCAACATGTTATTTAAACAACATTATAAAGTGAAAAAAGATGAAAGAACAAACAAAGATACAAGGATATCAATTATTTACAGAGTCATTAACTTATGAGGTCAAGCTAACAGAAAAATATTCCAAAATGTTGGGGTTGCAACTGTTTGCAAAACTTGGCGCACCACTTTCACCTGAAGAATTTCTTGCACTAGATGTTGTGTCAGCTAACCCTGATATTTGTCAAAGAGATTTGGCTAAGTTAATTATCAAGGATAGAGCCAATACAGGCAGACTGTTAGAAGCTCTTGAGAAAAAGGGACTTATTGATAGAGTTGTTGATGTTAAAAATAACAGACTTGTCAAAAAAATCGTGATAACCGAGGAAGGTGAAGAAATTCTTCGCACATGGTTGAAAAAGATAATACCTATTTTTGATAGGGTGTTTGAAAAAATAACTAAAGAAGAAATAGAGCAAGTAAAAGATGTACTAAAACGCATGAGAGATGCGTTTCAAGATATAGTAGATATACAAATATAAAGATATAGAGGTAAAAATGGCAGAAAAGAAACATAAATTAAGTATCAAAAAACCTGTGATAATATTTGCACTTGTAATTGTTGCAATCGTGCTATTGTTTGTATTATTTGATTCAATGAAATACGAATCAACAGACGATGCTTATGTAGAAACAACAACAGTAAGTGTTGCACCTCGTGTTTCAGGACAAATAATTGAGGTTTATGTAAAAGATAACCAACAGGTTAAAAAGGGTGATGTAATCGCAAAGATTGACCCAAGAGATTACGAAGTAAGACTTGACCAAGCAGATGCTGCATATCAAAAAGAACTTTTGAATCAAGTTAATGCAAAAGCTAATTTAGATGCTGCAAATTCGGAACTTCAAAACGCAAAAACCGATGTTGACAGATATACTAATCTATACAAAGCAGGAGCAGTTTCCAAACAAACTCTTGATAATGCAGTTACAAGATACGATAGCTTGAATGCACAACGAGTAAGAGCTCACGAAGATGTATTATCACATGGTAAAAACGCTCAAAAAGTTGCAGATGCAAATATTAAAATGCTAAAGGCTCAAAAAGATGCAGCTGCCCTAAACCTTTCTTATACAACTATATATGCTCCACAAGACGGAACAGTTTCTTCAAGAAGGGTTGAAAAGGGTATGATGGTTGCTGCAGGTTCACCATTGTTCACACTTGTACCAAATGATGTATGGGTAGTAGCTAACTTTAAAGAAACCCAATTAAGAGGTATGAGACCAGGTATGCCTGTAGAAATCAAAGTTGATACATACCCTAATCACAAGTTTAAAGGTAAAATTGACAGTATTCAACGCAGTTCAGGTGCAAAATCAAGTTTATTTCCACCAGAAAACGCTGTTGGCTCTTTCGTAAAAATCGTACAAAGAGTGCCTGTTAAAATCGTCTTTGATGAAAAAATTGACCCGAACGAATACATAGTTGTTCCAGGCATGTCAGTTGTTCCAAAGATTAAAGTAAGATAAACAATCAACAGAAACCAAAAATCTAAATTATTGTATACAAAACTTACGACTAGGGCCACTCCAAGCTCTAGTTTTTTTTATGTTGTTTTGACAACTATGTTTGATATAAAATACCGAAATGAAAGAAGTTTTGCTTAAATATAAAAATCTATATTATATTGGTGGAATTGTTCGTGATATGGTTCTGGGCAAAGACTCTTTTGATATAGATATAACTTATGTTGGTAATGCTATTCAGTTTGCACAGACTTTAGAAGATATTGAGATAATAAAGATTAATGAGCCATTTGGTACTGTAAAAATCAAACAGAACGGTCAAGAAATTGACCTCGCATCAACTCGAAACGAAATCTATCCAAGAGCAGGACATTTGCCCGTTGTGACAGAAATAGGTTGTTCACTCAAAAAAGATGTACTAAGACGAGATTTTACTATCAATACTCTTGCGAAATCACTTTTAACAGGAGAGATAATTGATTATCTGGGTGGTTTAAAAGATATAGAAGCAAAAACTATTCGTGTACTCCATGACAATAGTTTTATAGATGACCCAACAAGAATAATTAGAGCATTAAAGTTTTCTGTAAGATTTGGCTTTGATTTAGACGAACATACAAGGGAATTGCAGACAAAATATTTACAGAATATAAATTATGATATGAGTTATAAGCGAGTGAAGAAAGAGCTTATCGAAACATTTAATTTGAACTCTCAAGAAGCTTTTGAAAGGTTCTTTGATGAAGGGATATATAAGTTATTGACGGATAATAAAGTTACAAGACCAAACTATAATATTCAGCAACTCATAGAACAATATCCTGTTAAAAATACTTGGCTTGTATATCTTGGTTGGTGTGATTTGAGCAAACTTCCACTAACTAAACAAGAATCAAAGATTATTGAAGATTATAACAGGCTGAAAACCTTGAATCTTGAAGATGATTATAAACTATATAAAGAGTTCAATGCGTCCGAAAAAGAGAGTATCCTTTTATATGCAATAATGGTTGATGACAAAAAAGTTTTCCATTATTTTAAAAACCTTGCTGATATCAAATTAACCATCGCAGGCAAGGATTTGCAAGATATGGGTATCAAGCCTTCAAAACAGTATTCTGAATGTTTTGAATATGTCCTGAAACAAAAAATCAAGAATCCACAAACAGATGAAAAACAAACTGCGTTAGAATTCTTTAGGCAACAGTTCTGATTTTGTTTTGTTGATTAGGTTGCATTTGTACTTGTTGTGCTTTTTTAGGTTGTGTAGTTGTTGCTTGTGCTTGATAATCATGTGTTCCGGGGAACGCATCTACACCTGTCATTTTCTTTGTAATCCAGTTTTGGATATCAGGAATTAATCTTGATAAGAATAGTGCAGCTACAGAGAAACCTGCTACGAAGTTTACACCGTTATAGACCATATTTTTAGTTTTCATCTTTTTGAGCAGTTTTAAATCTACTTTGTTGCCGTTTTTCTTAGCAGCTTTACATATATCATCAACATAATCCTTCATTCTTCCGTTAAGTTTTTCAAGTTTTTTATAAGAAACGAATTTGTTAGGGTTAGAAGATGCACCGTCTGTGTATAATTCGTGTGCCGATTTTAGGAGTTCAGGGTTGTTAAGTTCTCCACCTTGATAAACTCCTCTGACTTGAGCTCTTGTTAAAACACTTTTGCCTTGTTGTTGAGGTTGAACGGTTGACATTTTAGCTGCACGAGCTTGGATTTCAGGGTTGGTTTCAACTTCGTTGAATCTGTCAAGCGTGATAGCTTCGCCTTTTTCTCCAAAGAATTTGTTTAAATCCATTGTTGATGTTGCTGTTTCATTTCCGTAAACATGTTGTTTGAATTCCTCAATAGACATTGTTGCATTATGGTCTTTGTCAAACATGCCGGCTAAACGATTATGTAAAACATTTGCTGTCGTAGGGTCAAGTCTTTCCCAACGACCTGATTCAAGTTTGTTCAAACCTGCTCTTACATGGTCTTGAGCAAACATGTAGAAGTAGATTGAACCACCATCACGCACTACAATTTCTACTTTTTCTTCTTTTTTACGAGCATTGTAGGTTCTTCCACCAAGCACACCCAAATCTGTTGATAACAGTTGACCCATATTGGTGTTTTCCATAAAGTTGGTGAAAGTATTTAGTCCACCTTTGAACGCTGGTTGACCTTGTGGGGTAGTTGGATTTTGTGTAATTTTTGTTTTGAAAGCGTTAAATCTTGATTTGTTTTGTGTACCATCTTGCACCACTAAACGATAATGAGGTACAATATGGTTTTTATCTTGTTTTTTGAATGAATTTGTAATCTTGTGGTTTAAAGGTGGCACAACAAAACCTATGATATAGTTTGCAGCGAGGACACTGGCTGCAACCTTACCGAATTTTATCATAGAAAGTGCATGCTTAGAGAAGTTTTTAGGATTGAACAATTTGTTATTAACAAAGTTGTTGAAAGGTTTTCTAACAGCGTCTTGACCGACATCGAATGCAGAATCAAGTCGTTTTTTGTCTGCACCTTTTGCGACATTAAGAAGTTTAGCTATAGCTTTGTTCCCCAGATAGTTGAAGCCTTTTACGCCACCAAGCCATACAAGAGAACCACTAGTTTCTTCTATTGCACGTTCTCTGGCTTCTTCTACGCCACCTCTTTTATATGCTTTGGCAGTACGGCCGGTTACAACAAAACCCTCTAGCCCTATAATAGGTGCAAGAGCATCTTGCTTTGTAGCCATTGTTATACCTTTTCCAAGTAAATTGCCTAGACCTGCTGTCACAATAAATCCCTATTTTCTACACTTTCATGATAAATAAGTCATGAACATAATCATATTTGCCAATTTTAACAAAAATGTTACAAAATTAGAACCGAAATGTTACAATTAATAGTATTTTTTACACTAAACCTTCTTTTAAGGCTTTGACTGCAGCTTGTGTTCTATCGTCAACTACGAGTTTTTGGATAATGTTGCAAACATGTGCTTTTGCTGTATGTTCGCTTATTGTGAGAGTTTTGGCGATTTCGCTGTTGGTTTGACCGTCAACAACAAGTTTAAGTACTTCATATTCTCTTTGGGTAAGGTTGGAATGAGTTTCTCTGAAACTTGCTCTTGAGAGTTGGCGAGGTGGGATTACACCACAGTTTTTGTCTTTGATAAACGGCACAACTTGAGGGTCTATCCACATAGCACCGTTTTTTATGGTTTTTAGAATCATCATAAGCTGTTCGGTGTTTATATCTTTCATAATATATCCGAACGCACCTGCAGATAACGAACTAAAAATTTCATCTTCTGAAACATGTGAGGTGAGCATGACAATTTTTGTGTTTGGAATATTCAATTCCATAATTTTTTTGGTTGCGTCCATGCCGGACATATCAGGCAATCCGATATCCATAAGTACAATATCAGGTTTAAGGAGTTTAGCTTTTTCAATGGCTTCAGTTCCGTTTTGAGCTTCTGCAATTATTTCTAATTCGGGATAATCTTCAAATAACGATTTTATCCCTATTCGCATCAATTTTTGGTCATCAACAAGTAGAATTCGTATAGTCATAATTATCCTCCACAATAATTTTATTGTGGGCAAAAGCATTTTATATCGTCTGAGTCTTATCTTTGAAAGACAATATTATAAATGTATGTTTTTGAATTCTTATATATACAAGCATTACAATAAAAAATGGGACTTAAACTGTCCCATTTTTTACTTATTATTTGTTTAAATGTTTAACCACCTATGATGTCAGAAAGTTTGTTAAACATCTTGTCTGTAATCTCTTGAATATATTCTTGAGTAACCATACCGTTGATTATGCAGTCTGCAATCTGATAAGTTGGTCTGATATATTGTTGAGCTGTTTTGTTTACATCTTTGAACTGTAAATCGGCAGCTTCACCTGTTTTTCCTCTTGAGATAGCTCGTTTGTACCACCTTTCTTTGATTACATTTAGTGGAGTGAATACATAAACTTTTACATCCATTATGTCACGCACTTCTTCGTTCAGTACATACAAGCCTTCTGTCAAAATAACTTTTGCAGGAGTTTTTACATCTCCGTCAGGGTGAGATTCACAAGTTTTGAAGTCATAACGAGGAGAGACGACTGTTTGTCCTTGTTTCAAGCCCATAAGATGTTCTCTCATAAGAGCCAAATTGATAACATCAGGAGTATCAAAACTGAAACCTGATTTGAACAATTCTTCATAACTTCCTGCTTGTTGAAGTTCTTTTGATGTGTCTTTGTAATAATCATCACATCTGATAACGGTATAGATACCTTCTTTTTTATCTTTTACTACTGCTTGAATAGTATTATCAACAAAAACTGTTTTTCCTGATGCACTTTCGCCTGTTATACCGATAAGAAAAGTCTTTTTCTTTTCTTGAACGACTTTGCGTGCAATATTCATAATAAAATTGTCTTTAACCTTCAAGAATAAAGGTTGTTTTTCTTTTTTATCTTCTTCCAAGATTTCTTTAAAGCCCTCAACTATATTGGATATAAGTTCCATATCCAAACGGCTTGAGTAAAAATTGTAATTAGTTAAATCTAATGTTCCCATCATAATCTACACCATTGTTCCTATACATTAGTAACATTTTACTTTAAAACAGAAAATTTTTCTGAATTTGTTATGTTTTGTTAAATTTTGTTTGAAAACCTTGTTTTAAAAGGTGTTCAACAGTTTTTTGAATTGTTGGTAATACTTTTGTCAGATAGGGTTTCTACCACTATTTGCAATAAGTCATGGGAATTTTAAATTTTGCTATTTGTAGGCAAAAAATTTTACTTAATGTTACATTGTTTAACAAAAAAGGCAATTTTTAAGAAGGAAAAAACTTTATATAAATGTAAGGTTAATTTTGAAAGGTTAGTTTATGCAAGGTATTCCATCATATTATGGCGCAGATGATTTGTTAATAAACGCTTTGTATGACGAAGGTGCAAACATTTGTGGACAACCAGCTATGCCCAAAACTCCTGAATATCCTTCAGACTCTTTCGAACCATCTAACAAAAAAAGCAGTACCGTTAAAAAAGGTCTTGCAATAGGTGGTGTTTTAACTGCTGTCGGTTCTCTCGGTTATGGAATATTTAAACTCGTTAAACATATCAAGAAACCGTAAAAAGATTTAGAATTAAAATTCAAGTGTTAGTGTGTTTTTTAGCTACAGGTGACTGTAGCTTTTGTATTATATAGAAGTTATTAAGAGCTAAGTTATTAAGTGAATAAGTGTTCTTATGATTCAGAGCCGTTAGGCTAAAGAAGCTCTTTTAAAAAGTGAAAAAGAGTTAAGTAACTAAGTTATTAAGAAATAAATAAAATACCGGTTTCTCTATACAAAATCCCATTTAAACGATTTTAGAATGGGTATTGTTAACCATTCGGATTGCAGCTTGAGTGTTTAAGAAGTTCAAGGTTGCCATTAGATTTGTTCGTCTGCCACCGTATTGGTTTCTTGCTGCAGTCATGGTTTCATCACGCATTGAGTTTGTGTATCTTGAATTATCAACACTTTGGATATTGTGTTTCAGTTGTGGAATATTTTGTTGTGTTGTAGTTTCTTGTGGGGCAGAGGTTTGTTGAGTTGATTCTGTTTTGATATTTTGGGTCAAATCGCCAAACGGTTTTATTCTGCTGTTCCCGATAGATTCTCTGGCAGATGTCATGACATCATTTTGTATGGCTTGTGCCATGCCTTCTTCTCTTTCTGTTGCAAGAGCTGATGACTTTTCTTTTGCCCTATTAAATATCATTTCTTTTACTGAAGCAACTTCTGACATATCAATGCTCGGTCTTGCTCCTGTAAGGCCATAATTATTCATTTTCCTCTTTTATCCTATTCTAAGATATACCATGCCTGCATAATGGCATGATACATATAGTATTATAGTGTCTATATATTTATAAAGTCACAAAAGCATAAAAAATTTACATATTTGTATATCAATATTATATATTTGTTACATAAGTACATATTAGATTTCTACCTCGTCATTCAAAAGGCGAAACAATTACGCCTCGCATTAAACGGCAACGCTCCAAATCAAATCGAAAAAATACTTTTTCCGATTATGAATTTTCGATTTTCATGCCTGTCTTGAATTTCTTCCACGCTCACAGAGTTTCGGCAA
>USCK01000042.1 GCA_900553205.1 uncultured bacterium
CATCAATATATTCCATTGGCGAAAACTCAAAATCATACCCTAACACTCTGAATTTCTCATAATCTTGTCTGTTAAAATCATTACATCTCGGAAAAACAATAAAATGCAACAATTCTTTTAATTTATCTGTTTCATACCAAGTATCAATCTTATTAAACGCATCTGTTCCTATCAAAAAATTTATTCTATCATTTATTCTAAACTCTTTTCTTAATTCAAGAATTGTCAGATAGGTATAAGAATTTCCACCTCTTTTATATTCTATATCACTAACTTCAAACTTTGGATTATCACTTGTTGCTATTTTTACCATATTAAACCTATGTTCTGCTAATGAATTATCAACCTCTTTATGTGGGGGAATAAAAGCAGGAATAAATAGGATTTTATCAAAATTATAATGCGAGAGAGCAAACTCTGCGACCTTGAGATGAACTCTATGTATAGGATTAAAAGTACCTTGAAAAACACACAACTTCATTTTTATTCTTTTTCTTCCTCTTGTCTTAATGAAGCTCCAACTGTTTTAAGTTCTTTTTGAACGACCTCAAACGGATATGTCAGGGTTGCATTATTTGTAACCGTAATCTTTAAAGCATTATAGTATTTTTCAATATCACCTTGGCATTTAAAAATTTGAGCATAGTTATAATATAAATCCCCGTTTTGAGGATTATGCTCCATGGCATCTTTTATCAAATCAAGAGCTTCCATATATCTCTCTTGTTTTAAATAGATTTTATTTAGAATTTTATAAGCACCTATATCATTAGGATTGTATTTGATAGTGTTTTTTAAATAAAATATCGCATTTTCTGTATCACCTGTTTCATAAGCTATTGCCCCTAAATTATAATATGCCCAGCTATAATCAGGTGATAAGGTGAGAACCTTATTAAACTTTTCTATTGCTAAATCCAACAACCCTTCTATTTTGAAAATATTACCCATATAAAAATGAGCAAACAAATCATTGTCATTTAATTTAACTGTTTTTTGAAAATTCTCTAGAGCTAAATCATACTGCTTTGTTTTAAAATAACATAACCCTAAATTGAACAAAGTATTTGAATCCTCTGGCTCAACCTCTACGACCTTCAAAAATACAGGGATTGCCATATCGTATTTTTCTTCTTCTACAAAAGTTATACCCAAATTATAGAAAAAATCTGTTTCAGGCGACAATTCTATAGCTCTGATATACGCATTTTCAGCCTTTTCATACTGTTTTAGTTTTTCATAAGCAATACCTAAATTATAAAGTAACTCTGCATTATCAGGGAATGTTCTAACTAAGTATAATAAATTTTTCTTTGCTTCTTCGTTAAATCCTGCATCTAGCAAAGCTATAGACAGACTTCTGCGAGCCTGAAAATTATACGGATCATCACGTAGTATTTGTTGTAATTCTTCTATACCCTCTGCCATACAATTAATAATACCACAATTTTATTTGTGGTAACATTAAACAAAAAGAGAGGTTGTACTTATGACAAATGTAACATTAATAAAAGGTGATGGCATAGGGCCTGAAATCTCTGATGCCGTAGTTAAAATCATTGAAGCTGCTGGTGGAGATATAAAATGGGATATCCAGACAGCTGGTGCTGATGTCGCAGAATCAGAGGGAACACCATTACCTCAAAGAGTTATTGATTCTATTAAACAAAATAAAGTTGCATTAAAAGCTCCTATTACAACCCCTATAGGTAAAGGTTTTCGTTCTGTTAATGTTCAACTTAGAAAAGAATTAGACCTTTATGCAAACCTTAGACCTTGCAAAAATATTCCTACAATAAAAACAAGATTTGATAATATTGATATTGTAGTTGTAAGAGAAAACACAGAAGACCTATACGCAGGTATAGAAGAACAAATAGACAAAGATACTGCTCACAGTATAAAAATAATAACAAGAAAAGCCTCTTTAAGAATCGCAAAATTTGCATTTGATTATGCAGTGAAAAACAATCGTAAAGAGGTTTGTGTAGTTACAAAAGCTAACATCTGCAAACTCTCAGACGGTTTATTCTTAGAATGTGCAAGAGAAGTTGCGAAAGAATATCCAACAATAAAATTCAGAGAAATTTTAGTTGATAACTGTTGTATGCAGCTTGTTCAAAAACCTGAACAGTTTGATATACTTTTATTACCAAACCTATATGGAGATATAGTTTCAGACTTAACTGCCGGACTTATTGGTGGGCTTGGAGTTGCACAAAGTGCAAACATTGGCGAACAAGCATCTGTTTTTGAAGCAGTACATGGCTCTGCACCCGATATAAAAGGACAGGATAAAGCTAATCCTATGGCACTTTTGCTATCTGCAGTAGAAATGCTTAAATTTATCAATCAAAAAGATTGTGCAGACAAAATAGAAAAAGCTCTATACAAAACTCTTGAAGCAGGCATTAAAACTGCAGATTTAGGTGGAAATGCGAAATGTTCAGAATTTACAGAAGAAATTATTAGGAGATTATAATATGACAAATACTGTAGCTTTTGACCCAGGGTACGGGAAAAATATAAGCAGTTTTATAAACAATATTGAATATATGTATGCTGAAATTAATAAGTTCAAAATCTTGGACAAAAGAAGTTCAAATTCAAAACTTATTATCCACAAATACTTGCTCTAATCGAACAAAATATTGCATTTTATTTGGGTTGCCTGCTTTGGGCGACTTATGTATCTGCTCAAAAAGGTTGTGAGTTAACAGGTAACAATTGTTTAGGACTTGAATATAACGAAGATATTGAACTTGAAGAAGTTAATTATATTATTGAGTTTATAAAACATTTCAACAAAGATACAAAATACTATCTAAATATACCTTTTGAAATTGAAAGCGATAAAATGAATATTTTAGAAACTTACAAGGATTTTGCAAGGTTAAATAAAGGGTTTGTTGACTCAAAAACTTCTGACGATATCAAACTCCCTAATCAATTAAAAACTCCTGACGAAAACGGTATCCAAACAATATTTGAAACAATAACAAAAGATGTTGTTCCAAACGGCGATTTTTGAAAAACTTTATACTTTGAAGGATTATATATTTTAGTCATTTAGTGTACTAAGGCAAAAATATCTTTCTTGAAGTAAATAAGAACTAAGTGACTAAGTTATTAAGATTTCGTCCTTAGCGTCATCTTGAGCAAAGCGAAAGATTTTTTTTCAAGAAGTAATTAAGAGCTAAGTAACTAAGTTATTAAGAAGATAATCATTTCTTATTCACTTAATAACTTAACTCTTAGTAACTTATAACAAGTCATTCAGAGCCGTAGGCGAAGAATCTCATGCAAGGTTTGTTAGAGATATTTCGCTAACGCTCAAGATGACGTAATCATTCCGTACAACGATACGGAATCTGTCAGAACTGGTGATATACCGACATAAAAAAAAGAGGAAATTTAAATTTCCTCTTTTTTCATTTTATATTTCCTTTAAAACTATTCAGCAGATGTTTCTTCAACTTCTTCTTCAATAGATTCTTTAACGATTTCAGAAGCTGTAACAACAATCTTCAATTCAGTTTTAACTTTAGAAGTTAATTTGATTAACATTGTATATTCACCAACTTTATTAATTGGGTGGTCTAAAGAAACTGTTTTCTTATCAACTTCGATATTAGCTTTTGCTTTTAATTCTTCGCATAATTTCTTAGTTGTAATAGTACCAAATAATTTTCCACTTTCACCAGCTTTAGCTGACAATTCTAATGTAGCGAATTCTTCGATTTGTTTAGCTTTTTCTAAAGCTTCTTGGTGTAATTTTTCTTGTTTAGCTTTGATTCTAGCTAAATTCTTTTCTCTGTTTTCTAAAGCACCAGCAGTAGCTAATTCAGCAACATTTTTAGGGAACAAGAAGTTTCTTGCATAACCATCTTTAACTGATACTACATCACCTGCTTCTCCAAGGTTTTGAACATCTTTTTTCAATATAACTTGCATGTCTTTATTTCTCCTTTAACTATATTTCAGCATTCGTAAAAGTATGATAACCGAAACAAACTCTATTGTCGAGTATTTGTTAATATTTGTATTGAAATTAGCCTAATTTATGTGTAACTAACGCCCATATATCATTAAATACAACCACTAGCATCAAAGCAATTAGCAAGAAAAAGCTTATTGTAGCGAGCCATTCCAATACATTCTTTCCAACCTTTCTCCCCATTAGTTTTTCAATTATCAAAAATAACAACTGTCCACCATCAAGAGCAGGTATTGGTAAAAAGTTTACTATAGCCAAATCCATAGATATAATAGCCGTTAGCAAAATACCATAGAAAAACCCATTATTACTTATGATATCTCCACCGACTTTGGTTATAGCAACAATACCATGCAAATCCTTCAATGGAACTTTTCCTGTAAATACCTGAGCTAAGCCTTCTACCATCATATATGTATTCTCATAAAGATACTTATAACTTCCGACAAAAGCATCTTTAAGCGATTTTGTAGGTGATAAAATTTCTTTAGTATTCAACTGAACCCCAATAGCACCTTTGGTTGTAGGATAGATAGTCTTTAAGTTTATTAATTTGCCATCTCTTTCAACAACAGCCTGCAAAGGGTGTTGGTTATCAGAAAGAGCCATAGCAATATCACCTAATGTATAATGACCGTCTGATACATAATAAGAGTTTTTAGGGTTTTCTACTAAATAATCACGCAATTTCATAACATCGTTAGAAATCTTGATTTGATTATCTTTGTACTTAGTTACACCCATAGCAGTCTTTTTATCAAATTTTATAGCATCTTCTCTTACATAATCAGCAGGAAGTCTGACAGCAACATCGTTAGGAATAACCTCATCTCGTTCTAAAGCCGGATTCAAATCCTTCAACATCTTGAAGTTTTTATCAACAACCTTCATATCAACCAAACCGTCATGAGTTTTGCTTAATTGAACAATATTTAACAATGTATAACTGTTATCTATTTCTGTTCCGTTTACGGAAACAATTCTATCCCCGATTTTTATACCTGACTGCCATACAGAAGCATCTTTTGGTGCAACAATCTGACCTATAACAATATCATAACTGCCCGATGGCAAATGTTTCCATATCAAAGCTGATAGAAATACCAATAAAAATGCAGTTACAACATTTGAAATAACACCTGCTGAAACAACTATTGCTCTTTGATAAACAGGTTTGTTTTCAAATCTTTCAGGTGAATCTTCATCTAAAGAACAGTCCTTTTCATCATCAGGGAAAGAAACATATCCACCTAATAACAACGCATGAATTACAAATGTAGTTTCACCGATTTTCTTTTCAAAAAGAGTTGGACCTAAAGGTAAACCAAACCCAAACTTATCAACTCTCATACCGAAAGCCTTGGCAGCCAAGAAATGTCCAAGTTCATGCACTAGAACAAGGAAACTCAAAAGTAATATCATTATTATAATTGACATATTATTCTATCCTTCTAGTTTGATAAAATCACAGTAAAATCACTATTTACACAGAAATTTCTAACCGGATCATATACATATTGAAAATTATCTATTGTTGAGATTCGTTTTGTTAAATATTCATAGAAACTGTTTGAAACATTCTTGTTATGAGCAATAAATTGAGAATGTGGAAGTCTTTCTGATTCCAGACAATTAACCTGATATCCCAAAGCCTCTAATTGAGATTTTAAGTTTTCTGCATCAGCTCTTTTGGCAGCAGAATACATAATACCACCAACGATTTTAACATTTGGATCAACAGGAGCATCTTCTCTATAAATCAATCTGTTAACTGTTTCTTGGACTTTTTCAGGGTCAAGTATCCAATAACTTATATATCCATGTTGGTTTGGAGCTCCAGGCAAAGTCGCAATCTGAATACCACCTTCATTGAAACTTCTTGCAGCATTTGCAAGTTGAGATAACTCAAATACAGACATATCCGTTTTCACATCTTCTCTTGTTACATTTAAAATTTCAGGTAACTTTGATAAAGCTTGAGGAGATTTTATTTTTTCTAACAACCCCTTTAAGAACCATTGCTGACGTTGAGTTCTACCGATGTCACCCAATCCGTCATGACGAAATCTTAAATATCCGACAGCTTGAGTTCCGTCTAATATATTCAAACCTTTGTTCAAATGGATATGAAGTTTACCTGCATAATCATCATAGTTCATTCTTTTTTCAACATATATTGGAACACCACCTAAGGCATTAACAATATCTTTGACGGCATCATCATGAACCATGATATATTTATCAACTCTAACTCCAAGAGTGTCTTCGACTGTTTTTTTACAAAGTCTTATGCCACCAAATGCGTGAGCAGAATTAATTTTATTTGTGTTATGACCTTCAATATAAACCTTACTATCTCTAGGAATAGATATAGCATTCACTGTATGAGATTTTGGGTCTATGTTCATGAGAATAATAGTATCTGTTCTTGTACCGTTCCACTTATCTGAACCTTCACCGTTTGAATCTACACCCAAAAGCAAAATATTTTTTGAATGTCCAAACATAGGTAAGTTAAAAGAAGAACGACCATGGTTTTTGATAGTATCACCCCAAGTCAATAACAATTCTGTTATTGCTGAATCTTCACCAAATACGGTTTTTACTAAAGAATCTTGTTGAATAAACCATAATGTAAACCCTAGTACACAACACATTCCTAGAACAAAACTCAAAAGAGATTTTGCAAAATTGGAAGAATCGTTTCTTTCTTCTTTAACATGTTCAAGAAAGGAAGTATATTCTTCTTGTTCTTTATATCTATTATTCATATTTTAGCTCTATCCTCTTTTATTATATTCAATTTTAGTTTTCTGAATCAGTCTTTTCTGCTATTTCAGCAGTTGCAGTTTCTTCTGCTTTTCCAGCTTCTGCTGGCTGTGCCGGTTCTGCAGGAGTATCATCAGATTTTGTAGGGTGTACAATCTTATCAACAGATACAACAGTGTCATTATCTACAAGGTTTTGAGCTCTAACACCTGTTGCAGGTCTTCCTTGTTGAGAGATTGAATTTGCCTTCAATCTTGTAACAATACCGTTTGCAGTTACAAGCATAACTTCATCAGATTCTTCAACAATAGTCAATGCTACAAGTCTTGACATTGTAGATTTGAATTTAGTTGCTATAAGACCGATACCACCTCTGTTTTGAGTTCTGAATTCAGAAAGTTTTGTTCTCTTACCAAAACCGTCAGAAGTTACTACCAACAAATCTGCATCATAATCTTGAGGAACAATATCACAACCGATAATTGTATCACCAGGACGCAATTTCATAGAAGTTACACCTCTTGCACTTCTGCCTAATGGTCTTAAATCTGCAATAGGGAATCTGATAGCCATACCACAAGCAGTACCGATAACGATTTCGTCATTCGGATTAGAAAGTTTAACCCAGTTTAATCTGTCACCGTCTTCTAAAGAAATAGCGATAATACCATTCTTTCTAATATTAGAGAAGTTATCTAGTTCAATTCTCTTAATATAACCTTTTTGAGTAAGCATTATCAAATTAGCTTCATGCGTAAAGTTACTTACGGGAACAACTGCAGTAATCTTTTCATCTTGTTCTATTGGAAGAACATTCACAATAGGCAAGCCTTTTGCTTGACGTCCACCTTCAGGGAAATCATATACATTCAAGCTATATACAACACCTTTTGATGAGAAGAACAATACTTTATCGTGCATCATCGCAGTAAAGAAATGTTGTATATCATCATCATCTTTTGTTTTCATACCACTCTTACCACGAGTTGCTCTGTTTTGTCGTTCAAAAGTATCTAAACTGATTCTCTTTAAATAACCTTGGTGAGTAATAAATACTGCCATTGGAGTATTTGGTGTCAAATCTTCAATAGTAACTTCACCTTGTTCAGGTAAAATTTGAGTTTTTCTTTCGTCACCATATTTTTCTTTATCTTCAAGAAGTTCAGCTTTGATAATATTCAAAACTTTTTGTCTATCAGCTAAGATAGCTTCATACTCAGCAATTTTCTTTTGAAGTTCATCATATTCAGCTTTAATCTTGTCTTGTTCCAATCCTGTCAAACGTCTTAATTGCATTTCTAAGATTGCGTTTGCTTGGTCTACATCAAGTCCAAATCTGTTCATCAAACCTACACGAGCTTCATCTGTAGTTTTTGATTTTTTAATTAAATCAATAACTTCATCTAATGAACCTAATGCAATCAATAAACCGGCTAAAATATGAGCTCTGATTTTTGCTTTCTTCAAGAAGAATATTGTTCTTCGTGTTACAATTTCAACTCTGTGTTCAACGAACTCACTCAATACTTCATACAAGTTCATCAATCTAGGTTGTTGTCCACATAACGCCAACATATTAACCCCAAATGTTGTAGCAAGTTGAGTATATTTGAACAAGTTGTTTTTAACAACTTCAGGTTTTGCATCACGTTTCAATTCGATAACAATTCTCATACCTGAACGGTCAGATTCATCTCTCAAGTCAGAAATACCTGTTATTTTTTGCTCTTTTACCAAATCAGCTATTTTTTCAATTAGCATAGCTTTATTAACTTGGTAAGGGATTTCTGTAACAATTATCGCAGTTCTTGACTGACGACCACCACCACCTGCGATTTCTTCAATAGTCGCAACAGATGACATCTTGATAGAACCTCGACCTGTTTCATAAGCCTGTTTAATATCGTTTAAACCGATAATAGTTGCTGCTGTCGGGAAGTCAGGTCCCTTGATATATTCCATCAAACCTTCAATAGTAATATTAGGATTATCAATCAACGCAATAGTACCATCTACAATTTCACATAAGTTGTGAGGTGGAATATTTGTTGCCATACCAACGGCAATACCTGAAACACCGTTCAATAAAAGCATTGGCAATCTAACAGGTAGTACAGATGGTTCTTGCAATGAACCGTCAAAGTTTGGAACAAAATCTACAGTTTCGTTATCGATATCAGCCAACATTGAGGTCGTAATCTTGTGCATACGAGCCTCTGTATATCTCATCGCTGCTGCACCGTCACCGTCAACAGAACCGAAGTTACCATGACCGTCAACAGTTAAATATCTAGTTGAGAAATCTTGAGCCATACGAACGAGCGCTTCATAAACTGCTATATCACCATGAGGGTGATATTTACCTAAAACTTCACCAACGATACGCGCACATTTCTTGAAAGGTTTGTCAGGTGTCATACCTAACTCATTCATTGCAAATAAAATTCTTCTGTGAACAGGTTTTAAACCGTCACGTACATCAGGTAAAGCACGGCCTACAATTACACTCATCGCATAATCAATATAGCAACGTTTCATTTCTTCTCTAATATTAACCGGAACTATCTTTCCATCTTCAAAAATATTTTGTTGACTCAAAATCCTTCTCCTTCTTCCCCATTATTACATTATTTTAGCATAAACAAGACAGGTGTAAAGTTTTGAAGATGTTGCACGCTTAACTTTTATTCATCAAAATACTTGTCATACAAGTCAGGTCGTTTTTGTTTTGTTCTTTCTAATTGTTGGTTATATCTGAATTTTTCTATCTCTGCATGATTACCGTTCAATAACACTTCAGGAACTTTTAGTCCTCTATATTCTCTTGGTTTTGTATAATGAGGGTATTCCAATAAACCGTTTGAAAAGCTGTCATCTTCTGCAGATTCGATTTTACCCAAAGTTCCGTCTATTTTTCTGCTTACACTATCTATCAAACAAAGAGCCGGTAATTCCCCACCAGTAAGAACAAAATCCCCGATAGAGATTTCTTCCGGTTGAATTATATCTCGGATTCTTTCGTCAAACCCTTCATAATGCCCACATAATAGAATTAACTGTTCGTATTGAGCCAACTCATTTACTTTTTTGTCGTTTAATGGTTGACCTTGTGGTGAAAGCATTATTGTTTTTGTTTTTTCAAATTTTGGAACAGATTCATAAGCATCAACATACGGTTGAGCCATCAAAACCATGCCTGCACCACCACCATAAGGAGTGTCATCAACCTTTTTATGCTTATCCTCGGTATAATCTCTAGGGTTTACAGTATTAATAAAAATAACTTCTATTGCTCGTCTGATAATACTTTGAGAGCAATAATCAATAATCATATCTGGAAACAATGTTAAGACATCGAATCTCATTCTAAAAGCCCCGGAATATTATCTATTTCCACAATTTTTTCTTTGATATTTACATTCAAGACTATTGCTTTGACAAAAGGTACGAGAGAAACTTTTTTTGTTTCTGTTTTCACTGATAGAAAATCGCTCTGACCGTTATTTGAAACTCCTACAACCATGCCGACTTTTTTATCGTTTGCCATAACAGTCATTCCAACAAGTTCATCTATTAAAAACTCATCTTCATCAAGATTTTCTCTTATAGTTTGTTCTTTTACAAATAACAAACAACCTTTATAAACAACAATATCATTAACTGTGTTTATATCTTCAAACTTTATAATCGCAAATTTGTTATTAAACTTGATAGAAGTTATATTCAATGGGATATATTCATCATTAAACAAAACATATACCATGTCTAAAGCCGTTAAAAACTCTTGTTGATTCTTTGAATAACCAACTTTAGCTTCACCTCGAACGCCATGAAAATTTAAAATTTTACCAACAGAAATATATTTATTCATCTTCTTTCTTTTTTGGCTTTCTTCCACGTTTTGGTTTCTCAGGCGCAGGTTCTTCTTCAGCCTTTTCCTCTGTAGTTGTTACTTCTTCTGCTTTTTCAGCCTTTTTAGTTGTTTTGCGAGTAGTTCTTTTTTTAGGCTTTTCTTCTACAACTTCCTCTGCTTGAGTTTCTTCTGTTTTTTCTTCAACTTTTGGTTCTTCAACAACAGGTTCAGCTTCTGCTTCAGCCTTTGCCGCAGCTTTTTTAGCTTTTTCTTCAGCTTTCTTCTGAGGATGTTTTGGAACAAGATAATCTGCCGGCTTGTCAGGTCTTTCTTCGTTCCATCTGTCTAATCCCATTTGAGCCCTGATTAATTTAATTGCAACATGAACTCTCCACTCATCAATTCTTAATTGTGCAGCAATAATCTTGTGGCACCCGATTGGAGGTAGAGGTAATAACGGTTCATATAAACTCTTAACTGCTAACATCTGATCAGGTGTTACTGCAAGTTTACGCTTTGGATAAGGTAGTTTTGGTAACATTAATTTTTGTCTTACCAAATTTATACCAAAGAACACTTTTCTAGGTTCAATACCTAATTTTTCACCGATTACTTCATGAGCATCAGGGTTAGGCAACGGCAACATGGTCTTGTAGAAAATTTCTATTTGTTCTAATTGTTCTTTACTGATTAATAGAGGTTTCGCAACACGTTTTGGCCTGTTATTCATAGGACGACGTTGTTGTTGAGGTCTTGGACGACGGTTTGGTTGTTGCCTGTTGTAACCACCTTGGTTATTGTATCCACCTTGATTGTATCCACCACTACGATTGTTGTCATAAGGTCTGCGTTGTTGATATCCACCACCTTGGTTGTAGCCACCTTGCCCTCTATTGTTGTCATATCTTCTGTTGTTATTACCGTAGTTATTTCTTGGTCTGGAATAGTTGTTACGGTTATCATATTGTCTTTGTGGTCTGTCTTCTGTTGAATAAGAGCTATAACTTTGCAATCTTTGAGAGCCATCATTTGATAATGAAGATTCAGTTGTTGATGAGCTCTTATCTGCGTATAAACAATTTGGACAAATTACACGTTTGGGGTTTTTAGTTTCAAACTCAGCACCACATTTAATGCATTTATTTACATACATAATACAAGCCTCTTAATTACGGTCAAAAAATTACATCTCCTTAAATCCAAGGATTATATGTTATATATTACTACTAATCATGAATAATAGCAAGTATTTCAAAAATTTTCAACCCTAATATTGGCATGGTGGCTTATTTATATGGAGATTAAGTAATTCTGTTTTTGTCTTTACATAACTTAAAAAAGTTCTGTCAGGAATTTAGTTTAAATTTAACTTGAAAAAATAAATATTTAGTAATATAATTAACACATCTGAAAGCTAAATACAGGAAGTACGGCTCGTGGCACTCTGCCGAGTAAAAATGATTAAGTATCATTTTCGGGAGAGGAAGGTAGCGCAAAAGCTACCACACAGGTCTTACATATTAAACTTAGGCTCGTGGCGCAGTGGTAGCGCAGAAGACTCTTAATCTTTTGGTCGTGGGTTCGAATCCCACCGGGCCTATTTTTTAATGGGGAATAAAATTATGCTTATAAAAACTCGTAAGCGCTATAATTTACAGTATTATGAAATGAATACTGCACAGAGATTAAAAGAATCTATTCTGCTATTATTCCTACAAGATATAGCAAGCGATAACGCTGAAACAAATGGTTTTGGATATAATTGGTGTCTTGAACATAATTTAGGCTGGTTTCTTCTAAAATATCGTATAGAACTATCACAATACCCACAAAATATAGACTATATAGTGATTGAAACTGAATCTAGAGGAGCTAACAGATTATTTGCATATAGAGATTTTGATATTTATACCCCTGATAATAATTTAATAGGACGTGTTGCAAGTTGTTGGGGATTAGTAGATATGTCAACAAAATCTATGGTTGCGCCACAGATTATAAACCCAGAATTTGAGAGTTTTGAAAAAAGAGATACTGATTTAAAATTCTATAAAATTCAACTTCCAAAAGATTTTGATTATGAAAAAATTTATGAAGTCAGATATGATGATTTGGACTTGAACCACCATGCGAACAATTCTAACTATATTTCTTGGGCGTTAGAAACTTTACCTTATGATTTTAGAAACAATAATACGGTTTCAAATGTTGATATATTACTAAAAAACGATACTACTGCAGGAGAAACTATAATTGCACAAACTAAAATTAATGATTTTCAAACAATCCATGTTATAAAAAACAAAGCAGACAATACAGACTTAGCATACCTGAATATTGAGTGGAAGTAGATAAGTTCACATCGTCATTCAGAGGGCGTAGCCCGAAGAATCTCGTAC
>USCK01000043.1 GCA_900553205.1 uncultured bacterium
ATTATAAAACAAGATATATAAAATCCAAAAAGTATCATAAATAAAATTTATAATAGAGGTGTGTTATGAATGATGGTTTTGTTAATGAAAAAGAATTAAGAGAATATATAAACGATAAAAAGTTTGCAACTTATAATAAAAATATAAAAGATTTTCTCACATTTCTTTTTGGCTCATGTTTTAACGACTCTATGTCTTTTGTTGCGCAAAAAGTAATAGGACAAGTAAAACCTGATTTGTGCATAACTCATAACGGGCAAAAGAAATATGTCAGTATCAAAAAAGGTTCAGGAAATAGCGTGCATCAAGAAAGTATTGATGTGTTTTTCCCTTATATAAAAGAAAATTTTGATGAAGAAACGTTGGATAATATAAAACTATTTCATTATGGCGATGATACCTTAAATGATACAGGTATTCTCAGATACAATGCCAATGAATGTAAAGCTAAATATGTTAACGAAATCAAACAGCTTAATTCAAAGTTTAATTTGTATGATAATTTGATAAAGTTTTTAGACAGGTTTTTGTTTGTCGGGAATGTCGGTACTCTGACCGTTGATGCAATTTATCATGGTACAATCCGTTCAGGTTTATGGGCATCAAGAGAAGAAATTATCAATTATGTTGCTTCAACCGATTTTTCTTCAAACTCTGTTCATTTCGGTCCTATGACTTATCAAGTTTGGGGAAGAAATGAAAAAGGCATTGCTGTACACCCTGATCGCCGATATATTATGCAGGTAAAGTGGGGCAGTCTTTTGAGAGATTTGACGACTATAAGAGAGGAAAATGACTAATGTATAAAGGTACTTATGATGGAGATATAGATGAGATAAAATTTGTCGCTCAATTCAACGCTAATCCAGATAAATTTAGTGATTATTTGTCAAGATTTGGTCAACCTGCCAATTTATATATGGTCAGAGTTACGACAAAACAATTATCAAAATTGTGTAATAAAAAAGTTTTTACACGTTCAGATTGCTATTTAGCAGAAATATCATCTGATATTCGTAAGGTTTTGGAAACAAATGATTATTATTTGTCAGAAGATATTTTAAAAGAAAATAAGATTGCATATAAACCTGTTCCTTATTCAGGAATTTCAATAAAGATGACAACCTCAAAGACATTTCAAATCCTAAAAACAGGGTCTAATTCCTTTAAGACTTTATTTGGTTCGTATGAACTCGGCGCAGGTGCGTCTTTGTTTTGTATGCGAATAGATGAATTAGAAAAGAATTTTGATTTGATTAATGGTTGGAAATCTTCAATTCTTGATATGAGTAACTTTTTTGCCGAAATTACTCATTCTGACGAAAATTTCTATCTGAATCAAGATATGTGCAAGCAAATAAAGGAATATTCAAATCTAAAAATAAAACAAATGATAGAAACTTCTTCGGATTTGCAGAGCAAAATCTTTAACGGAGTTGGTTTGTATGAAGAACCATACACTGCTTTTTATTTTTATCATGGTGATAAAATCCAAACATTGCAGACTATACCATTCCTTGTGACAACAGGTTCAGGACGTTCAAGAGGGGATTATACAATCGTTCTCAAGCCTTGTGTAAAAGAATTAGAGCTTGCATAGTTTAATAAGGCTTTTTGCCAGTTTTGATATTACAGGAATGGTTACGCTGTTTCCGATTTGTTTGTATGCTTGATATCCATTTCCTATTTTGTAATTATCAGGAAATCCCATAAGTTTCAGACATTCTCGTTCTGTCAGTTTTCTTTTTTGTTGCACGACAACGGCAACATTACTGCCACCTGTACCCATTTTTGCAGTCAGGCAATTTGAGATATCACCTGTTATAAAATGACATCTTGAAGGCCTTATATCGTATGCCAAAGTGTATGGAGTGATATTGATGTTCCTTTTTTCGATATAAGTATTTATATTTCTTTCACACGCTTCTGAAATTGTATATTCAGGATTAGTGATGTTATCTTGAATAATATTGTGCAGTGTAATATTTAGGTTTTCTTTTTCAGGAAATACAAAATTATCTATATTAATGCCACTATTTTTTCTGACTCCGACACAGTACCAACGTTCTCTATTTTGAGGTACATTATAATTTTTTGCATTCAAGACTTGGTATTTGTAGTCATATCCGATTTCATTCAGTGTATTAAGAATAACATTTAGAGTGTTGCCACTATCGTGGTTTGTTATTCCTTTAACATTTTCTAAAATAAATCCGATAGGTTGTTTTTCTTTTAGGATTCTTGCAACATCAAAGAATAATGTTCCTCTTGTGTCTTTAAATCCAAGCCTTCTGCCTGCAGTAGAGAATGGCTGGCATGGGAATCCTGCGCATAAGATATCATGGTTTGGAATTGAGTCAGAATCAATTTCTCTAATATCTCCATAAGGAGTTTCGCCAAAATTCATTGCATAAGTTTTTTGAACAGGTATATCAATATCCGAGCTAAAAACGCATTCGCCACCATTTTGTTCAAATGCTATTCTAAATCCACCTAATCCACAAAACAAATCTATAAACTTAAATTTCATGAGCTATCCTTCTCCATAAATTTTATGAAATGGTTAATAATCCCTGTTATTACAGGTGGACTTACTGCATTCCCTGCTTGTTTGTATTGCTGAGTCATACTGACTGTTTTTAGAATGTTATCAATAAACTTGTCGTCAAAACCTTGTAGCCTAAAATTTTCTCTAGGTGTAAATTTTCTTATAAAGGTTTCTTTATCATTGTTAAGATATATTTTGGTTGTGTCAGAACGAGCAAGTATGGTTGGGGAAATTCCATAAACAGAATATACTCGTCTTTGACGTTCTAAATCATTCCAAACTTCTTTGGGCAAGTCAAACAGTTTGATAATCTTATCTTCGTACTGTTTATCTTCTCTAAAAGAGTTATCTTGCAAGAATTTTGTCACTGATTCATTTGTAATAAGATATCTTTCTTCCTTATTTTTTTCAAGAATATCTTTGATATGCTTTTGAGGATTATTAAAGGTTAAAGAGTTAAAGAAATCAAACCCTTTGTAATCAAAAGTAGATTTTAATTTATCAATTTTTTTATTTCTTCTATCTCTGTTGCCTTTGTTGGTTTTTTCGTTTAAAATACCAACGATGTATGTTCTTTCTCTGTTTTGAGGTAAGCCTGCTTCTGCAGAATTTATGACTGAAAAATCAACGGTATAACCTATTTCATTCAGGGTTTTGATAATAGCTTTAAAGGTTTTGCCTTGTTCATGAGATACAAGGTTTTTGACATTTTCCAGTAATAAATATTTTGGTTGTTTTTCTTTTAGGATTCTTGCAACATCAAAGAATAGTGTTCCTCTTGTATCCTCAAACCCTTTGCGCATTCCTGCAATGCTGAACGCTTGGCAAGGAAACCCACCAACAAGCAAATCATGGTCTGGGATATCTTTTTCGCTAATTTTTGTAATATCGCCATGAAGGTTGTTGTTTGAAAAATTAGAGAGATAAGATGCTGTTGCATGGTTATCGATTTCTGATGAGAAAACAAATTCAGCATTTAGGTTAGAATTATTTATCCCGACTTCAAACCCACCTATTCCTGAAAAAAGTGACACGATTTTCATTGATTAGTCCTCCAATGCCTTTTCACTTTTCTCGTCGTTGCGCAAAACAAGCTGAGAATTTGTTTTGTCATAATAGATTTTGAACTTGCTTTTACCTTTTTTCAAGTCCATATTTTCTAAAATGCTTTTGGGCATTCTGATTCTCATATCTTGTTGCAGAACATAGGTATCAAGATATATCAGATTGTTGTTTTTCATAAATCTCTCTCAGTACGTATTTAGTTTAATTATAGACTAAAAATAGTCTATGGTCAAGCAAAAGCAGCTAAAACGTAACATGACGAAAACCTGTTGTTGCCTGTATTTTGCTACTTTATAATAGGCAAAATTTACAAAACTTTTCTTGTTTTGTGGAAACCTTTTTCTGAATAGGTATCAAAATAGAAACTGTTATCTGAAGATAACAAACGGTCTTCACCATTTATTTTGACTTCCCAATTATAATTTTTCAGTTCTGTCAACTGCTTGATACCATTTTGTCCTTTAGGCGATACTATATATTGCATTGCATTTTCAAATTCGCTAAGTTTATCAATACATTTAGGATATTTTGTGTTATCAAGAATAGCTTTTTTAGCTTTTGATGCAAATATAACATCTTGTTTTACATTCGCTGTTGATGTTCCTGCCTTGCCTCGTGCCAATATTGTTGTATCCATATTTGAATATATATCTTCAATGTATGATTTTATGATTTTTGCTTCGGTTGGATTTGTCATATCAAAAATGTTTAAAAATTCTCTTAGAGAGCTTTTGTCAGTATCGTTATTGTTCCAGTCCTCTAATTTGATTAAAGTTTTAATCAAATTTTTATCTGGAGTTTTTGTGTCTTCATTAACAGTTTGGGATAATGTATCTTCAAACGGTAAACTTGAAAAATTTTTTGTTTCGGCTCTTTGTGTAGCTTTGATATATTTACCTGCTTCAATATCTGAAAAATTACCTTTTGTATCTTTTGCATATTCAGTGGCAGTTTTTATTAGGTTTGAGTTTGGATTTGTTTTAGTTTCATCAAAATAGAGCAACTTAGCTTCCAAATTCCTTAGGTTGGTATTTTTATTCCCTTGTATGTCTTGTTTTATAATTGAGATAATTTGTTGGGCAGTTTCATTTTTTGAGTCGTGGACATGCTCAGGCATGTATTTGTAGCAGATAGACGAAATACTATCGGTCTCTTTAGAATTGGCAATATATTCAAAGATAGCAGACATTTGTAATCCTATATTTTTATAAGCTTCTTCTGCTGTTTTTTTGCTATGTATCAAACCACTTGTAGATTTTGAATTTTCTAAAACCGTTTTATCTACAGCGCCGAGTTTCATACCTTCCAGAATTTTAACCATATTTTGAAGATGAGTATATTCATCTTGGGAATACTGTTTTTTGTCATACAAAAAATCCATTAAGTTATCAACCTTAGAACTATGGCTTGTATTGCTTAAATTGAAATAAATATCAATAGCTTTGTCATACAGCTCTTGTGGATTACTTGAACTGTTATCAATATTTTTCATTTGGCGTTTTGTTCTAAGGTTATATTTATGTAACCATTTGGAGCATAATGAAGGATAAATGTCATAGACTTCGCATATTTCATTTATTGTTTTACCATCAAGCACAAGTTTAACCAATTCTTCTTTAGGGATTTCGATTTTTGTTTTGTGTAGGTTTTTAGGTTTCAAGTTATATTTAAGCATTTTTCTATGTAGGGTAGCAGAAGAAATACCCATTTCTTTACAGATATCTTTAAGATTATCTTTTTGAGAAAGCAGTTTTTCTAATTGGTCTTTGGAAATATTCATGATATCTTTTATTCGCTGTTGCTTGTCAGTTATAACACCATTCTTAGCGAGAATATTATAATAAGTAGATTTGGAGATACCTAAATCTGCGCAGATATCTTGTTGTTTTATTCCTTTTTGTAATCTGGTTGTGATATCATTTATTGTAATTTTTTGTTTTTCTAAAATCTCTGTTTTTTGTATTGATTGAAGCCCAAATTTCTTTAAGTATGATGAAATAGTCATTCTTGGAATGTTAAGCTTTTTACTTATTTCTGTTGCAGACATTCCTGCTTCAACCATTCGTTGCAGTCTTTCCTTAGTAATATCTTGTCGTGCTTCTTGTTTTTGTTCTAGTTGAGATTTTATTTGTAATTGATTTAATCGGTATTTATATACTTCTTGAGAAATTTTGAGTTTCTTCTTTATTTCTGCAGGAGTTTTACCTTGACTTAACAGGTTGGCAATTTTTTCGTTTAAGCCGTCATTGGAAGTAGATTTGGGCTGTCTTAGTTTAAGCCCGAATTTGTGGATTCTTGTATAAATTACTTTTTCAGAAACACCAAGCTCTTGGGCAATAATATTAACACTCTTGCCCTCTGCCAGTTTAGTTGCAATAGCTTCTTTGGTAATTTGTTTGGCATTTTGGTTTTTAATTGCTTGTTGTGTGACAATATGATGTTCTTGAATAATAGAACTCCATTTGGTTTTAGAAATTCCAAGCTCTTTTAGAATTTGTTTAGTGGGTTGACCTTGAGCAAGTCGTTTTTTGATTTCATTAATATCAATGTTTTGATTATGCTCAATTTGTTGTTTAGCTTTGGTTGTAATTCCCAATTTATTCAAAAGTCTTTTGTATGAGGTTGGTGGAATGTTTAATTCTTTTTGGATAGCTTTTGCTGTCATACCACGATTTAGTCTGCTAATAATATCTTCTGCCGTAATTTGTGCATATCTTTCTTGAGAATCTCGTTTGGCAGATGTGATACCGAATTTTAGTTTTTTATTAAGGACAGTAACTTTTGAGACTTTAAATTCTTCGGCTATTTCTTTGTTTGTTTTGCCGGCTTTTAATCTTGCTTCAAGTACTTCTTTTGTTAGTTTGCTTGCATTAATTATTGCTTGTTTTGCTAAGGAGTTGTTTTCTCCACGAAAATTGATTTGAGTTATTGCTTGCATGTGTTTAGTTTCAGGGTAATCAGATAGAGTTTTATTGTTATAGGAAGGGTTTGCCATACTCAAAAAAGTTCTTTTTTGAGTATTGTATGTGTCGATGCTATTTGTACTTAAAAAATTAACTCTATCCACTTAATAATATCCTATTTGTTATATAGAAAACCCATAAAAAGAAAGTTTGTTATAATTTGTGTATTCTTGTAACGAATTGTAACAACATGGGCTAAAAAACTAAAGATTCACAAAAAAAAGCCGATAAATAGAATATTAGGAAACCGAAAAAGGGGTACAAATGGGTTTAGCTACATCACAAGTTAGATTATTGGCATTGACATCACGAAAAGCTGATGTTGAAATGCAAATACAGCTTAACTCTAAACGTAAGACAATGCTTACGAGAGAGTCAACAGAGCTGGCTAAACTTTATTATGCAAAACTTCAGAATAGTAAAATTCAATATTCTACAACAAACGGTAATAAAGATGTTAATTACGGATATTTGATGGCTCAAGATACAGGTGCGTTTTTTGACCAAGTTGTATCTCCACAATCAACTTCCGGTATAGATACAAAAGTATCATCAAGTATGATTTTGACAGATAACTACGGTCGTGTAATCCTTAGTGATAGGATGTTGGATATTGTTCTTGATACCTTGAATGATGAGGGACAAAATTCTACTAAGGGCGCTAGAACAGTTGAAACATATACCATTGATGCCATGAAGTATTTGTTGCTTGATATGGCCGGAGGAAAGGAAACCGGTACATCTCGTACTGCTTCATCAATTTCTGAAGCATTTAATTCTTTATATAATGGCACAGCATTTAAGGTAAATCCTAATAATGCCAATGAAAGCCCTTCAGATGCTGCTTTCAAACAAGGTGAAGAAGTTCTGAAATACCTTTATGAAAACGGTGTTAAAGATGGTGGAGTTGTTTATAAAGGTACTGACGGCAACTATTATTCAAGTTCAAAATGTGCTGATACAGAAAAAGTTACACTAGAAAAAGGTAATTTTTATATCGCTAAGGATGCAAAAAATTATTCTATTATTGCAGGAGATGCAAGTGGTGCGATGTATTGGGGTGGTGCCGGAACTACTGATGGCTTTGTTCGTGGGCTCAACAAAACTATTGCTCAACAAATGGCAAGTATGTTCCAGTACTATGGTGCAATATTCTCAGCAGCGTTTAACGGAACAAAAAAAATACAAAATGATAAAGGGCTAACTATAACTGCAGGACATTTCAATGTCGCAGCAAATATTGTTTGTAATAAAGATGGCAAATATGAGGCAGTTGCTAACGATACATACAAGACTGTTTCAAACTCTGATAATTTACAAGAAGGTTTGAAATCAGGGCTTTATCAACTGGTAAATGTATCATCTACCAAATATGGTGGATATGCAAAATCCCAAAGTTTGGATTATTTCAAAACTCAAAACTATGTAGTAGAGCAAACAGACCAGTCTGAAAGAGAAACTATTACAGCTTGGTACAATTCTGCAAGAGCAGATTTGAGTGAAAAAGAAAACTACTGGGATTCTGAAATAACTCAATTATCTGCAGAATTGAACACAATAACTACAGAAATAGATTCAGTTAAGAAACTCCGAGAAGATGCAATATCTTCAACTTTTAAATGGGGTTCAGCATAATAAAGTAGATTTCTTCCTTTTTCTTTTTTTCGATAACAAATGGCAAGATTATTTAATCTTGCCATTTTTAGTTATGTTACAGGTTACTAGGAATAAAGTTACTAAGTGATTAAGTTATTAAGTGAATAAGATTTTTGTCATCCAGAGGGATTTATCCCGAAGGATCTCTTACAATAAGTTGCTAAGAAGTTAAGTTATTAAGAAAACTGACAGATTTCGTATCGTAGTACGGAATGACTTGTTATAGGTTACTAAGTGATTAAGTTATTAAGTGAATAAGATTTTGTCATCCAGAGGGATTTATCCCGAAGGATCTCTTACAAACCTTGCTAGAGATCTTTCGCTTACGCTCAAGATGACGATTACGCATTTTTCTTCACTCCCCCAAGCCCCTCTATATCAATAGAGGGGCTGTTTAAAGTTGTTTTAGTTTACCTCTCACCCTCGATATTTTCGTTATACCAGTTTACATTTCTTGTTAAATACATTGTTCCTGCAATTATTATGAATAGTCCGATACTGCCTGCAAAAAGTGCGATATCTTGCAACATTAACAGTACATAGAAGAAAGAATACAATACCCCCAACAGAGTTGTTATACTAACTGAAAAAGTCAAACTGTTCTTCTTTGTGATTACAAAATAGGTGTACGCAAAAATCTGTCCCATAACCATTAGTGCTGATAACAAATAAGCCCACTTAAAGGTTAAAAGTTCTGATATAGATACCAATAACAAATAAAACATCAGAACAGCTATACCTAACAAGCAGTATTGTATAGGGTGGATTTTGTTATTTTCTTTTGATGTAACCTCAAATATAAAATATCCCAAGAAAGTTAATGCTAACAACAGATATCCGTATTTCAAAGCTCTGCTTGTCATAGAATAACTATCTACAGGTACCAGTAAGGATACTGTAATGCAGGACGGGCCTTTAGTATCCGTTGATAATGCAATCTTTGGAACAGACCAATTAGCACTAAACTCTTTGTTTGTAACTTTTCTTTCTGTAGGTAAAAAATCACCTTCAAAACTCGGGTTTTTCCAATTCCCTTGCACTGAAATATGATTATTTACACCACCTAGCATTACATTTATTTCATTTAACCCTTTTATTTTGTATGTGATTTCAAACGGAATTGTTTTAGCATTGGTGTTCAATGTGGTTGTATAGGTATTATCTTGTAGTTTTTTCGATTCTGCGTTATTAATCTTGAAAATCGGTTCAGTCACAAACCCTCGTTTGTCACTGATACCAACAGCAACAGTAATTTGTTTTTTGCTCAAATCTCCGTATTTGTTGATGAAATCCCCCTTTTGAGAAATCTCTGCAGTATAGACAGGAACCTTGAATATCCCCTTTTTTCTAACTTCTGTTTTGATTACAACATCTGCGTTATAATTTCCAAGCTCTAATCTTTTAACAACATCTTCATTCTTTTCGTTTTTATCCTTAAAAGACATTGATGGAGTTATGATTGTTTGTGGGTCAGCCCACGATTTTATTACATTTCTGATGGCTTCGTTTCTGTATGCTGTTCTGTCAGAAATGACCAGTGATAAAAATCCTATAGGAATTAGTAATAATAAAGACATTCCAAGTATCGTCCAAAGTTTTTTGGCTTTGGAATCAATATTGTTTTTTGAGTTAAAAACCTTTTCTTGCTGTTTTTCTTCCATTTATTCAATTCTCCTTTCAATCTATTCCTATAATACAGTAGGTTTTTGTAAAATGTGCCTATATATTTACATTTATTTTGGACTTTTTAAAATTTTTTATTCACATTAATTTTTCTTATGTAAATCGATATAATAAATAGAAATAGGTTTGTAAACTTTTGTAACGCAACATGATTCAAGTATAGCTTGGTTTTGTGCATGAAATCTCATGATAGAGGCAATTTTGAGAAACAAAAATACTTTATATTAGTACGGGAATTAATTATTACACGATTAATGTTATTGGGGATATAGGAGTAAGACAAGATGACAAATTATGCAATTAACAATGCAGACTTAATGGCACAAGACGCAATTAGAAGACGCGCTTTGTTAGCTCAACAAAACGGATATGTTCAACAAACAAATTCTGCAGATGAAGAATCAATAATGACGCAAAATCAATCTGCAAAATCAGATAATGTTGTAGGAAAAGATGATGGTAAAATTGGATTTTGGAAAGGTTTAAAATCTTTTGGTAAAGGTTTATTAAACTTTGCCGGAGGTCTAATTGGTTTTGATAGAAACGGCAATTGGAGTGCCGGTAGATTATTGAAAAATGTTGCAATAGGTGCTGGTATTGCGGCTGCATGTGTATTGACTGCTGGTACTGCAGTTCCTGCTATAATTGCCGGTCTTGGCGTTGCGACAGCTGGTGCTGGTCTTGCAAAATCTCAATATCAATTCTGGACTGCTAAAACTGATGCTCAAGCAATAGCTGCGATGGAGGATACAGGTTCTAATGTCGCAGGTTTAGGATTGTCCTTAGTTGGTGCAAAAGCTACTATGAGACAAGTTCCTGGGGTTGATGCAGCTAAATATGATGGATTTATGGGTACTTTAAGAGCCGGTTGGGATTCTACAACAATCGGGTTCTCAAAAGGTTTCTCAGGTCTTAAAACAGGCTACAATGCTTATAGAGCTGGTGGTTTCCAAACATTAAGAACTGTAGCTAAGGAAAATTGGACAGGATTTAAAGATACAGTTGTTGCTAATTATAAAAATGCTACAAAAGTTCCTACTATTGAAGAACAACAAACAAATAGAGTAAAACAATATGAAGATAGAATAACTGAATTACAAGAAAAAGTTGCGGCTACAACAGACAAAGGTGCTAAGTATTCATTAAATAAACAAATAAAACGATTAGAAGAACAAAAAGCAAATGTTGAACAAGCTTATCAAGAAATTAATTCTGAAAAATCATTTGCTAATGCACAAACAAGAGTTAATAAACTTCAAGAACAAATTAAAACATTGAAACATCAAACAGAATCTTATACAAATAAACGTGTTAAATTCTTAAAAGAACATGAAATTGCTAAATTAGAACAACAAATGGAAGTTTACAAATCTGTTCTTAATCAAAAGACTACTCAAGCAAGAAATATCAGAGCAGAAATTGAAACTCTTCAAAAGGTTAAAGTGAAAGACAGAACTCCTGAACAGGTTGCTAAATTGACAAAACTTCGTGAACAACAAAGAGAATTAGGTTTCAAATTACCAAGTCGTAAAGAATATGAAACATTAGCTAAAAATTCAACTGAATCATCTCAAAAAGCGTTCAAGGCTCAAGAAGCATACGACAAAGCTCAAAAAGAATATGCAGCTGCTGAAAAAGCTTATAACAAATATGAAAAAGGTGATACATCAGCTGAAAGATTAGAAGCTCATAGAACAATGCTTGATGCAAAAGATGCAGTAAACAATGCTTACCAAGAATTAGCTCAAGCAAAAATTCAAAATGCATCAAACCAAGCTTTCCAATTAGCAGCATCAGGTGCAGATTACACAGGAGCATTTATTCCAAAAGCCGGTCAATTCTTCCAAACATTTAACAATCTATACGGTAAAGCTGATGTACCTTTTGTCGCAGGAAAACGAGTTCCATTTACACAATTATCAGTACCAGGAAACATTGGTAAAGCTCATACAATCGTTGCAACAAATGAATGGGTAAATCCTTCAGTAGGTGGTCCTTCTTTAGATGAAATGTTAATGCAAGAATTACAAAACGAACAAGTTGCACAATACAAACAAGCAACTCAGGCTCAACAAGCTCCTACAGAAGCTGATTATGCTAAGGCTTATGACCAAGCTTTCAATGAATATCAAGCATTGCTTCAAGCTCAACAAGCTCAACAAGCTCAAGCAGGTGTTCAACAAACAGCTCATCAAGGTCCTACAGCAGCAGATTACCAAGCTCTTGATTATTTAATGAAAGCAAATGGAATTGTAGCATAAGTCTAAATTCTTTATCACAAATTTAAACCCTTAGATAGTCTATCTAAGGGTTCTTTTTTATGAGTATTTTTAAAGTTTTTGGGTAGCAAATTTTTTCTTTTAGGAGTATTAATACAATATGGTACCGATAAAACAAAACTTTCCAAACAGGCTTTTATATAAATGTGGCAATACATATAATATGTTTTCTACCAATAGTGTTGGTTGCAAAAAGGGTGCATTTTTAGGTGATATAAAACTTGCTCCTGAAAAGAATGATGTTTATATTTCGCATCTTAGGAGTTTTTATCACCAGAATAAGGAGTTAAAAGTCGGAACCTCATTAATAAACTTTGCTAAAAATATGAGCAAAAAATTGAACCTTGGGGGACGTTTAAGGGTTATCGCAATGAAAACAAAATATGATGATAAAGACCCTCATAAGTTTTATTTTAAACAAGGGTTCAGAGCAAAAGATAATCGACAAAATGAAATGCTGAAATTTACTATGGATTATGATATCGATATTCCTTATCAAATGAAACAGGGGTTAGAGATGTTTTTTGACCCTAAAAGGGGTAAAGGTATAGAATGACTTGTGAAATGTCATTGCGAACGAAGTGAAGCAATCCAGTGAATTTCCTCAATCGTTGAAATTTATAATTTAATGTTGGCAAGATGCTGAAACGAGGTTCAGCATGACCTAAGTTTTTCTTAGTAACTTAGTCACTTAGCTTTTATTCACTTCTTAAAAGAGATTCTTCGGCAA
>USCK01000044.1 GCA_900553205.1 uncultured bacterium
TAGAATATCAAGAGCTTCACTCTTAATTCTATCTGTTCCAACATTTCTTTCTACAATATTTCTTGGAGCTTTTCCTTTTCTAAATCCGGGGATATTGATATATCTGGCATAATTCTTAACAGCTCTATTATATGCATCTACTCCTTCTTTTGCAGGTATTTCAATTTCTACCTTTGCAATATTGTTTGATTCTTTTTGTAAATCTACTTTCATTTTTATTCCCTTATTTTTCTACTATATATCTATAATTAACCATGATAAGGGTATCTCAAACAAACTTTTAGTGCAAGTACTGAGGGTAAATTTGAACGAAATTAAAATAAGCTTTCTCAAATTATTAAATACTTAACAATTCCTAATACAAACTTCATAAAACTAGACTTATCAAATTTTTAGTGTATAATTGCAGATGTCAAATATAATTAGGGTATGGGGACAGCAAGTTCGCTGTAAAGGAAGATATGACAATACAAGAATGGTTTGATAAACGAAAAGAAGCTCAGATTGAACGCAGAGCAAGAGAAGCAAAAATGGAAGCTGAAACAATACCAGGGCTTTGGGTAAAATGCGTTCACTGTGAAGCTCAACTTACTAAAAAAGAATTAGAAGATAATATGATGGTATGCCCACTTTGTGAATACCATTTCAGAATAAACGCAAAAACAAGAATCGCTCAATTATTTGATAAAGATTCTTTTGAAGAACTAAATAAAAACATTTTACCGACAGATCCATTGGAATTTGTTGATACTGTTTCTTACAAAACACGATTAGAAAATGCTCACAATAAGACAAATCTTGATGAAGCCGTTATCACAGGTATCGGAACAATTAACGGTCACAAAGTTGCAGCTGCTATTATGGATTTTGACTTTATGGGTGGTTCAATGGGTAGTGTCGTTGGTGAAAAAGTTACCAGAATTATAGAAGAAGCTATTAAACAAAAACTTCCTGTTATCGCTATTACTTCATCAGGTGGCGCAAGAATGCAAGAAAGTGCTTTGTCTCTAATGCAAATGGCAAAAACCTCTTGTGCTTTATCAAGACTTGATGAGGCTGGACTTTTGTATATCAATATCTTAACAGAACCTACATTTGGTGGTATTACTGCCAGCTTTGGTACTTTGGGTGATATTATTATCGCAGAACAAGGTGCCAGAATCGGATTTGCAGGCAGAAGGGTTATAGAACAAACTATTCGTCAAAAACTTCCTGCAGATTTTCAAACAGCAGAATACCTTCTTAAGTATGGTCAAGTGGATATGGTATTCAAACGCTCGGAATTGAAGGATAAATTAGCAAAAGTTTTAGAAATGCACGGAGTATAATATGTCAGTATTGGAATTCGAAAAACCATTAGTAGAAATAGAAAAGAAAATACAAGAATTAAAAAAAATAAGTGCGGAGTCAGGCATGGACTTAGATAAAGAAATCGAAACATTTGAACAACAAGCAAATGATTATAAAAAAGAATTATATACCAATTTGAAACCTTCTCAAAAACTTCAAATTGCAAGACATCAAGAAAGACCAAACTTTCTTGATTATGTAAATTTGATTTGCGAAGATTTTGAAGAAATGCATGGCGACAGAACCGGTATGGACGATAGAGCCATTATCGGTGGTCTTGCGAAAATTGGTGATAAACGAGTTATGCTTGTCGGCACTCAAAAAGGTAAAACTACAAAAGAAAACCTTGAGTACAATTTTGGTATGCCTCAACCACAAGGATATAGAAAAGCGCTTAGACTTTTCTATCACGCAAACAAGTTTAATATGCCGATTATTACTCTTATTGATACTCCGGGGGCATATCCTGGTATTAGTGCAGAAGAAACCGGACAAGGTATTGCTATTGCAGTAAACCTAAAAGAAATGGCAAAATTAAATGTACCTATTATTGCTATTATCACTGGTGAAGGCTGTAGTGGTGGCGCTTTGGGTTTAGGTGTTGCAAATAAAGTTTTGATGCTTGAACATTCATACTACACAGTTATTTCTCCTGAAGGTTGTGCTTCTATTTTGTGGAGAGATGCAGCCAAATTTGCCGAAGCTGCAGATGCACTAAAAATAACTGCTGATGATTTAATTAAATTCAATATTATTGATGGAAAAATTCTAGAACCTGTTGGTGGTGCTCATACTAATCATCAAGAAATGGGTGAGAATATGAAAAAAGCCATTTTGGATTCATTAAACGAATTGTCAAGCTTGTCTAAAGAAGAATTAAGAAATCAAAGATATGACAAATTTAGACACATGGGTGCTTTTATCGAAGGTTAGTTAATGGATAATTATTTAGAACTAAAAATATCTATTAATCCTAAAATGGAAGATACTGTTTCTTGCATCTGTTTTGAGCAATTTAACTGTGAAGGTGTTGTTCTTGCAGAAGAAAAATACAAAGATTTAGAAATGGTATCAACAACTGAAGGCACTTTAAAAGTATTTTTAACTGACGAAAGCGAAAAAGACATAAACAAAATCAAGTCTGTCCTAAATGAAGAGAGAGAGTTTTTAAAACAACAAGGTTTGACAGATGAAGAATTGGGTACTTGGGATATTTCTTTTGAAGAAAAAGCAAATGAGGACTGGTCAAAAAAATGGAAAGAAAATTGGGATGTAACCCATATTTCTGACAATGTTGTAATTGTACCGTCTTGGTTAAATTATCAACCAAAAGAAAACGAAATAGTTATCTCACTAGACCCTGGACACGCTTTTGGAACAGGTACTCACCAAACAACACAGTTATGCGTAACGGCTATGGAAGAATTTTTCAAAGGTGGTTATGTTGCAGATATCGGAACAGGCTCAGGGATTCTTGCAATAATTGCAAAGAAAATGGGTGCTGATTATGTTTATGGTTGTGATAACGACCCTGATGTCATTGATGTTGCTAAAGAAAATGCTCAAAAGAATAATGCTGAATGTGTGTTTGAATACAAAACTGCAGACAAGTTAACAGAAACTTTTGATTTTGTTTGTGCGAATATTTTGCACAATGTGTTAGCAATAATTATGCCTGACTTAAAAAATTTACTTAAACCTGACGGTAAACTTGTTCTATCAGGAATTTTGGACGAGAAAAAACCTGTAGTTCTTGAAGCAATAGAAAAGAATGGCTTGAAAATATTGAAAACAAATTATCAAGACCAATGGGTATCATTTGTAGTTTCAAAGTAAAACTTGAGCTTTGATTTTATAATTTTTTTGATAGACAAGATGCAAACTCTGGGTAATCTTTACGCTCTTTCGCAACCTCATCAATCAGCTCTTGGTTAGTGGTATCGACAAATCCTTGTTTTGCATAAAAAGGCACAGATTCTTTATATGCAACTAAAAAGGCATCATCATAACGACCTTTTGAAGTATCAATAACGCTATTCATCAATTTTTGTGCTATATGATTTTTACGATATTCTTTATCTACAGCTAAAGAATCAATATATAATGTTCTATCATTATTTACTTTCGCTGAAAGATTTAACGGAGTAGATACAATACCTGCACAAATTTTGCCATCTGAGCTTTTGCCGAGCAACATTGTTGTATCAGGATTTTGGATAAGGTCGCTATAACTTGGAAGCATACATTCTTTTATATAGTCATCATATACTTCCTTCCTAAATGTTTGAGCATCTTTTCTGCACTGTTTCCAATATGGGTGCGCTGACTGATTAGCAAAATTATCTAAGAAGAAATTGGATACATCTTGTAAAAAGTCTTTTGAAGCATTCTTCGTATAATCAATTTCATTGAAAGAAATGACATCTTGGTTGGTTTTAATTTTAAAAGGTTTTATCGGGTGATTTAGTGATGTAAAACCTACCGAACCTCTTGCTCTTATATCCATAAAGAAACTCCACACTTACACTCTGTAATTATATAAACACTCTAAAAATTTATTTTGCTATTTTATAAATAAATGTAAATCCGACTTGTAATGCAAAAAAGTTTATTTTATAAAATAGACAACAATATTCTTTTATTTTATGATTCAGGTATGGAATACAAAACTAATGTAATGAGAGTTTTGGATAAACTCAAAATAAAATATAATCATTATTCTTATGCCGATACCGATGCGATTTCAGGGATTGAAGTTGCAACTGTTTTGGGACAAAACCCTGAAAGAGTGTTTAAAACTTTGGTAACTGTCGGAAAATCCAAACAGATTTATGTATTTATGATTCCTGTAGCAGAAGAATTGGATTTGAAAAAAGCTGCAAAATCAGTAGGCGAAAAGTCTGTTGAAATGCTGAAATCAAAAGACCTGTTGCATGCTGTCGGTTATATCCATGGAGGTTGCTCTCCGATTGGAATGAAGAAGAATTTTCCAACAACAATACATTCTTCGGCACAAGAATTTGAAACTATTATTTTTAGCGCCGGCAAAATCGGATATCAAGTTGAACTCTCAGTTGAAAATTTGAAAAAAGTTATCAGAATAAATCTCGCTGATATTATTGCTTGATTTATAATCATGATTATTTATAGTTTTGGTGATATTATTATTCTATAAAAAGAGAGGAAATTTTTATGGAAAAGCAAACAGCTATTATTATACCTGCACGTTATGAATCCAGCAGATTAAGAGGGAAACCGTTGATAGAAGTCGGTGGGAAACCTATTATTCAGTGGGTTTTTGAAAAAGCTGTTCAGGCTCAATTAGCAGACAGAGTCATTATTGCAACAGATAATGAAAAAATATATGAAACTTCTTTGATGTTTGGTGCAGAAGCTGAAATGACGCTAGACACGCATAACAGTGGCAGTGATAGAATTGCAGAGGTTGCAGAACGTCACCCTGAGATAGGTTATATTGTAAACCTACAAGGTGATGAACCTATGATAAATCCTGAAACTATTGATACAGTTATCAAATTATTAAAAGATGATTCAGAAGCTGATATTTCTACTCTTGTGAGAGAAATCAAAGAAGAAAATGAAATTGTAAACCCAAATCTCGTAAAATGCGTATTTAACAATTTGGGATATGCGATGTATTTTTCTCGTTCAAAAATTCCTTACGAAAGAAATGCAGGTCATTCTAAATTCTATGGTCATTTAGGTATTTACGGATATACAAGAGAAGCATTATTCAAAATGACAGGTGCCAACCAAACCTCTTTGGAATTGTCAGAAAGTTTGGAACAATTAAGAGCGTTGCAAATGGGTATGAAAATCAAAGTTTCTGTAGTAGAAGATACCCCTATAGGTATTGATACCATAGAGGATTTGAATAATTTTAAAGCTCGTATTATCAGTAGTCCTCTTTCTTAAGAATAAGAAAAAGTGCTTGCAATTTTTCTTAAATTCTATTAATATAAGTTTATATTTATTTAAAAAACTTAAAACATTAAAATGTTTTGTAACAATATTTCATAAGGATGGTTAATAATGACTGATAATGAAGAATTACACGACTCACAAAGCGAATCTAATGCTGTTCAAAAAATCTTGGTAGCAGATGATGAAGCTAGTATCAGAAGAATCTTGGAAACCCGTTTAAAAATGGTTGGCTACGATGTAGTAGTTGCCGAAGACGGTGAAGAAGCTGTAGAAGTTTTCAACAAGACAAATCCTGATTTAGTTGTTTTAGATGTAATGATGCCAAAAATGGATGGCTATGGTGTAACAAGAGAAATTAGAAGAACCTCAGATGTTCCTATTATTATCTTGACTGCATTGGGCGATGTTTCTGAAAGAATTACAGGTCTTGAATTGGGTGCAGATGATTATGTTATTAAACCATTTAGCCCTAAAGAATTGGAAGCAAGAGTAAAAGCTGTATTGAGAAGAACAACTAATAAAGAAGTTGTTGTTCCAACCGGCACAAAAGCAGTTGCTAAGAATGTTATTACAACAGGTAGCATCAAGATTGATACTGCAAGACGTCAAGTTTATAGAAAGAACGAAAGAATTCGTTTGACAGGTATGGAATTCAGCTTGTTAGAATTGTTGGTAAACAATTCAGGTCAAGCATATTCAAGAAACGAAATCTTGCAACATGTATGGTCTTACCCTGCAGATCATCGCATTGATACAAGGGTTGTAGATGTACACATCTCAAGATTGCGTTCTAAATTGGAAACTGATCCTACAAATCCGGAATTGATATTGACAGCTCGTGGAATCGGATATATGTTCCAAAGAATCAATTAATTTTTCTGAAAGAGGTTGATTAAATCAACCTCTTTTTAATAATAAGTACTTGTAGAAAAAAATTGATTTGATATAATAAACATTGTAAACATGGCGGGTGTCGTCAAGTGGTTAAGACCTCGGATTGTGGTTCCGATATTCGTGGGTTCGAATCCCATCTCCCGCCCCATTTTTAACATTTGTAAGAAAAGACTTCTTTAAGAAGTCTTTTTTTGTTATGGGATTCGAACCACAAATTTACTTCGTAAATTCTGGGTTCTTCCCTCTCGAGAAATGATACTTAATCATTTCTCTCGGCAGAGTCATCTCCCACCCCATTTTTAGAATTAGGAGCTTTGGCTTCTTTTTATTAGGAATAATTTAGCACAGGGTAAAAGATGCCTTTTCTATGGAAACTGACCAACACATTATAGTTAGACTTTCGGGTTAGTTCCCCGACTAGAAAGGGGGTCAATATGGATAATTTCAATATAACATTATTCTTAATCTTTTTGATTTTATACGTATTAAAAAACGGCTCTCATCATAAAAGATAAGAACCGTTAGACTTCCTACAAGGCATCCGGTAGCTTGAGAAACTACCACCCTGTGCTTTTATTATAAACTACTATTTTAAAATATTCAACCTTTTGGATTAAAACAGAATTAACCCCTACTCAAAATACACCCTATTCACCAATTCATCAGGTAGAAATTGTTGGTCATAATCAGGGTTTGCGTGGGTATAAACATAATCAACACCAAATCCGTATTTTTTCGCATCTTTATAATGAGCATCTCTCAAGTGCATAGGTGGAGTATAATCTCTACCTGCTCGGATATCAGCAATAGCCTCATCTATTGCCATAATAACCTTGTTTGATTTTGGAGCTTTTGCGACATAAATAACAGCCTCAGCCAAAGGTATCCGACCCTCAGGCAAGCCTAATAATTCAACAGCCTTATAAGCATTAACTGCGACATTCAAAGCATTTGGATCAGCCATTCCAACATCTTCTGCCGAACACACTATCAAACGCCTTGCAATGAACCTTGGGTCCTCTCCTGCCTCTATCATCTTTGCCAAATAATATATTGAAGCATTTACATCAGACCCTCTCAAGCTCTTTTGAAACGCAGAAGCACAGTCATAATGTTCTTGCCTTGAATATCTTGTATTCCGTTTTTGCGTAATACTTTCTAATATCTCAATAGTCAACTCTCGTGTATTATTTGCATAATTGCTTGCAAAATATGAGTTCTCAACCATATTCAATGCACATCTTGCATCACCTCGAGCGTTATTAATAATAAATTTTACAACATCCTCATCATAAACTAACGGCTGATAAGTTTTTTCAAGATATTTAAACCCTCTATCAATAATCTTTGCCATACTATCGTCATCAATAGAATTAAGCCTGATTATCTGAACTCTAGACATCAAAGCTGGCACAACCTGAAAAGAAGGGTTCTCTGTTGTCGAGCCTATCAAAAAGAATGTTCCGTTTTCAAGATACGGCAAAAGAGCATCTTGTTGAGTTTTTGTATAACGATGGATTTCATCAATAAACACTATTGTCTTTTGCCCACATCTCAATGCAGAATTTGCTCTATCTACAGTTTCTTTTATATCCTTAACCCCTGATGATACAGCCGAAAGCTCAATAAAATTGGCATTCACCTGATTTGCAATAAGTCTTGCCAATGTAGTCTTACCACACCCCGGAGTACCCCACAATATTAAAGAGAATAACCTTTGTGATTTAATCAGATTTAGCAACGGTGAATTCGGTGCAATAACATTAGATTGTCCCAAAAATTCTTCAAGCGTCTTTGGACGCAATATTTCTGCCAAAGGTGTTTGTTTGTTAATATTCTCAAGTTCTGTAAATAGATTATTCATAGTATAATTATACCATAGCGTAACAAGTAAATCGCAAAAGATTGAGAGGTCGCATGAAAAATAAACTGTTCTGGATAATTAGTTTAATCGTTGCATTAATTGTATCTTATTATACGGTTATCAAAAAGCCTGTAATCTCCTCACAAAAGGAAGTTACGGTATGGACTCTGCAAATGGGCGATTTTTCTGATTATATGAATAATATAATCTCAACTTACGAAGCCTCTCACCCGAATATCAAAATAAAATGGATTGATGTACCATTTTCAGAAGGCGATAAAAGAACTCTTGCTGCAATTCTCAGCAATAATCCTCCTGATTTGATAAACCTTAATCCTGATTTTTCAGCAATACTTGCTCAAAAAGGCGCATTAGAAATAATCCCTGAAAACAAATTATCTGAATACAACAAAGATATAGTCGATTCTCTGAAATACAAAGGCAAATTATTTGCGATTCCTTGGTATGCAACCTCAGCAGTAACAATTTATAACAAGGATTTGTTTAACAAAGCAGGAATAAAAAACATGCCTGCAACCTATGACGATTTGGCAAACATAGCCGGTACCGTCAAAAATAAAACAGGTAAATTCATTTATCTGCCAACGATTACAGAAAACGATACAATGCTAAAAATCTTAAACAAATATGGAGTTAATTCATATTCAAATATAAACTCAAAAGACAGTATCAAAGTGTTTGAAACATACAAAAAACTTTATCAAAACAAACTTATACCTGCAGAAAGCATAACCCAAACACATAGAGAAGCCCTTGAAAAATATATGTCAGAAAACATTGTATTCTTCCAAGGTGGAGCAAACTTCTTGAATATGATTAAAGATAACGCTCCAAATGTATATGCCAAAACTGATGTAGCACCACAAATTGTAGGTAAACTGGGACAAAACGATTTTTCTTTGATGAATTTTGTTATCCCTCTAAAAGCTAAATACAAAAACGAAGCTCTTGATTTTGGACTTTTCTTAACTAACAAAGAAAACCAACTTGAACTAGCTAAAAAAACTAATGTTATTTCTACCAACAAAGAGGCTTTGCAAGATGAATTCTACAACTCCTCTGCAGATTTGATGGCAAAAGCTCGTTCAATCAGTGCTAAACAAATAACACATATTCAACCTGTAATGCATCAGCAAACCAACCAAAAAGATATCAATACTTTGATTAATACTGCCGTTCAGTCTGTGTTATTAAACCAAAAAGATACAAAAACTATATTAGATAACCTATCAAAAGACTGGAAAGATATAACTTTTTAAAAATATAAATTCCTGCAGTCTAGCGTCCTGTATTAAATTGTGATTTGAATTTTACGAAAGCTACACTGTCATTTGATATTACAAATCTTGTTGTCTTGATAACCTTTTCTGTATACCCACCTTTAAATACCGTAATAGAAGATGTTGAGCTTGTAGCACAAGTGTCTGCACTCATTTGTAAATAATGTTCAGCTACAGTTATATATTCCCATACCTCAGTTTTAGAATCTGTCCTAAGCTTTTTGGTTGGAGTCCCTAAATCTGATAACAAAACCGTTTTATTTTTATCTACATATTTTTTTGCCAAAACTTTTGTCATAGCCGAATCATAATATGCCTCTATTTTGGATTTCATATTTGGTGGAAGTACATTATATGGCATCTTATCACGTTTGTTGTACGCAAACAAATCTGCTCCTGCATCAAGCATATAATATATAGATTTGCTATGAGGAGAGAATCTACATAATGAAAGTAACGGAGTATTACCAGCATTATCTGTTGCATTAGGATTGGCACCAGCATTTAAGAGCATTTGTACGATATGAGGGTTTGCAACATCAGTGGCATAAAACAAAGGAGTTTTCCTGCCTTTACAAACCATATCGACATCAATCCCCGAACTAAGTATCGCTTTTGTGAGTTCTTCATCACTATGCTCTATTGCAGTAATTAATGGGTGTGGATTTAAACAATTAAGTGACAATCCGTTTTTCAAAAGTATTGTAAATACCTCTGAACTATATTCTTTTTTTAAACATCTCTTTAATAACTTTTCGCTATTATAATAAACGGCTTTACTGGTTCTCGGATATTTTTTAAAGAACTCATTTAACTCCTCAGTATTATTAGACCTAGAATATCGCACAATTTGTTTGTAAGCTTTATCTACAGTCATATTTTCAATGGCTAAAACTGGGTTTATTACAAATAAACAAAATACAAATAATAAAAATATTTTTTTCATACTCATTCCTTTTTTCTTTATTATAACATTATTTTTAAAAAATCCTTTCATATATTTTCCGTAAAATTAAACTTGCTATTTTTTTCTCTATATGACACAATATATAAAACGGAGAGCAACGATGAAAAAAGGTTTATTTATTACATTTGAAGGTATTGATGGGTGTGGAAAAACCACACAAATTGAATTATTAAAAGAAGAATTAGAAAAAAAGGGATATACAGTTCTTTTAACAAGAGAACCCGGAGCAAAAGGGTTGGGTGAAAAATTGAGGGAAATTCTTTTGAATTATGACGGAGAAGTTTCTTCCAACTGCGAATCATTTTTATTCTTAGCAGACAGAGCTCAACATATTGATACAATCATCAAGCCTGCAATAGATAAAGGTGTTATTGTGTTATGTGACAGACACACTGATTCTACTGTTGCTTATCAAGGATATGGAAGGCAGCTGGATTTGGAGCAAATTTATCAATTAAATAAAATTGCAACAAATGGAATTATTCCTGATATAACATTCATTCTTGATATTGATATAGACACTTCTCTACAACGTATTGGTAAAGGTCGTGACAGAATGGAAAACTCAGGTAGAGAATTCTTTGAAAGAGTAAGAAAAGGATATATCGAAATATCAGAAAAAGAACCTCAAAGAGTTAAACTTCTGCAAGGTAATTCACCTATCAAAGACATTCAAAACAAAATTTCTGATTATGTTCAAGGATTATTATAATCTAAGCAGAAGCTTTATGAGTTTTGATAGTTGAGAATGCAGATTCTCTAACTTGTTTATCAATAGCAGTATTTTGATTATTATTTGTTACAGCTTGAGCTTGTTGTCCTTGTTGTGCTTGAGCAAGTTTAGCTTTTTTACGCTTATCACTCATATTAGTCATATAAATATTCAAATGAGGAATACCAAAACCAAGAACTACTGCAGAATAAATATATCCACCTAACTGTGCGATATTAAGCAAACGTAAATTCTTTCTTGTTTGACCGTTCTTAGGAAGTGCTTTGAAGATTTCATCAAAAGTCATAGCCTTACCGTTAGGTTTAATAATTGACTTGACACCGGTTTCTTTCTTCAAACCTTCTATTGCGACTTCAGAATGTGTTGCGATAGAAGAATTCAACTATACGTTTCCACCAACCTGCATTCTTAGGTAGTGGTTCACGTTTTAACAAATTAGCACCTTTATCTTGGAACTTGTGTATAATTAATTGATTAAATACATTACCAAGCATTAACCAGTTGAAGAAGCCCAAAACATCTTTTGTCACAACTTCTCTGTGTTCATCTTTATCTCTTGCAGTAAGCAATCTTGAAGTAATTGCTAAACCAAATACTGTTTTGAATTGGTTAATTGTTGGGTTCTTGCCTTTGTATTGGTTCTTTTCTAAGAACAATTTAGGGATATCCTTAAACCTCTTAGGATTTTTAGGTAATGCACCAAGAGTCGCAAGCATAATACCTATCATACCTAAACTAGATGCTGTTTTAAGAGCTTTAAAGCCTAGAGAATTATCTTTTTTACGACCTTCTACACCGACAAAACCGTCAGTACCTGTTCTCTTTTTAGATAAATAAACATTCAAAGGTTGTGCGCCAACAGCAAATATACCTGCAATAAGAATACCGATTGCAGTTCTCATATTTCCGAACTTGTGATAATCCTTCAAGAACTCATTAGTTTTAGAAGCTACTTTATCAGACTTGAATGCTTTTGTCATGTGATAGAAGTTTTCCATCAAAGTTTTTGAAGTTGCAACAGTAGCTTTTTCAGTTGCACCTTCCTTGTGTACAAGTTTCAAACTATCTTCTACTCCAAGAGCATCAAGCATTCTTGCAGAAAGATTATCTTTTGTTGCCTTCCAAGCCTTTTGCATTTTATCAGGAGCAGCATTTGCTATTGTTTTTAAATCTTCTATAATGCCTTGTTTGTGGTCATCAGGTATTCTTACATAGCCTTTTGCATCAGCTTTTGGAGAATTTGGATTAAAGGCTTCAATATTATCAACTATATCCTTAATATAGTTATCCATATTACCTGCATTTTTATTCCATTTTGCAGTATAAACCTGTGAAGCATCAGTTGAAGCGAATATTCTGTTTACATGCACACCGTATTTTTTATTTACGGCACCTGCAATAGCAGCACCTGCAGCAACACCATACAAACCTACTGCAGCGTCGTTGCCAGAAGATTCAGCTTCTCTAAAACCTGTTTCAAAACCTGCATTAAACCCTCTATTTTTACCGTCAGTCCATGTTCTTGGCGCTACCATTGCAGCTAAGTCGATAATTGTTGCACCCCAAACAGGTTCATCTGCCAAAAACTTGTTGGTTTTGTTCCACATTTTGTACGCCGAACCTTTGAAAGCAGGAGCAACTGTTGAAGCATTTTGATTTTTCAAAGATGTTTTCTTATATGGAGTATTTAATTGTTGGTTAATTATATTCATTATCTTGCCACTTCTACTTTCGTT
>USCK01000045.1 GCA_900553205.1 uncultured bacterium
AAGATTACCAAACTCTGTTTTTAAACCTTATGCAACAGTAGGCACAAATTTATTGTTTTTTAAAAAAGGAGAACCTACAAATTTTATATGGTTTTATGAACACAAACTCCCTGATGGATTAAAAAGTTACTCAAAAACAAATCCTATTAAAAATGAAGAATTTAATTCAATAAGAAGTTGGTGGAAAAACAAAATTGAGAATGATCTTGCTTGGCGAGTATCGATAGAAGATGTTATAAATAATAATTATAGTCTTGATTTTAAAAATCCAAATAAATCAGAAACTAAAATTATGAAAACTCCCCAAGAATTAATAGCAAGAATAAGAGATAATAATCAACAGATTAATGCTATTCTTTCACGTCTTGAAGAACAATTAAAAGGATAATATGCAACAATATAAACTTGGCGAAATTTGTACTATTATAAAAGGGACTACTGGCATAAAAAAAGCTATACCAGGAGAATATCCATTAGTTGTTACTGCAGAAAACAGATTATCTAGTAACGAGTTTCAATTTGATGCTAAAGCAGTATGTATACCTTTGGTATCTTCGACAGGACATGGACATGCAAGTTTAAAGCGTTTGCATTATCAAGAGGGGAAATTCGCTCTTGGAAATATATTAGCCGCTGTAATTCCTAATGACGAAAATCTCTTAAATGCAGAATATTTGTATTATTATTTAACTTTTTACAAAGATAGCAAAATTGTTCCTTTAATGAAAGGTGCTGCTAATGTATCACTAACAATTAATTCTATAAAAACAATTACAATAGAGATTCCAAAAATTGAGCAACAAGTCAAAGTGGTAAATACTATTAAAAAATCACAAATTGAGTTAAAAAAAATAAACCAAAAATATCAAGAACAGAATAATTATATTACAGATTTAAGAACATCCATTTTGCAATACGCAGTGCAAGGAAAACTTGTCGAGCAAAATCCTCAAGATGAACCTGCATCAGAGCTTTTAAAACGTATAAAAGCAGAAAAAGAACAACTAATAAAAGAAGGCAAAATCAAAAAAGAAAAAACACTTCCACCAATCACCCAAGACGAAATCCCATACGATCTTCCACAAGGTTGGAAATGGGTAAGACTAGGAGAGTTAGGTATCACAACGACAGGCACAACACCTTCAACAAACAAACCAGAATTTTTTGGAGGAAAATATTCTTTTGTAAAGCCCGCAGATATAACAAATTCTGGCGAAATTATATACAATAAACAAACATTATCAGATTTAGGAATAAAAAATGGCAGATTTATTCCAAAAAATTCGATTTTAATGGTGTGCATAGGCGGTTCTATTGGTAAAGTTGGCTTTACAAAAAAAGATTGCTCATGTAATCAACAAATTAATGCTATTACACCATACATTGAAGAATTAGCAGATTACATATTTATTGCTTTAATTTCTCCATTTTTTTACAATAAGGTATTATCAGTTGCACCAAAGACTACTTTGCCCATTATAAGCAAAGGTAAATGGGAATCTTTGATACTTCCCCTTCCTCCACTAGCTGAGCAAAAGCGAATTGTCGCCAAGGTTGATAAATTAATGCAATTATGCGAAGAATTAGAAATTGAAAACAATATAGCACTCGAATCATCTTCTGAGTTATTTCAATCTATAATGCAAAACTATTTTACTCAAAAAGAAAGTTCAAATAAAATTATTGACTTAAATTTTAAAAGAGCTGTCTTGAGTGCAAAGATTATTAATGAATTGTATGAAGAAAAGTATTTTGGAGCTGTAAAATTAGAAAAAATTCTATATCTTTGTGAAACTCATCTAGGTATCACTCTAAATGGGAAATATAAAAAAGAAGCAGCCGGACCATATGATGCAAAATCAAGATATGAGGTTGAAGATATTTTAAAAATAAAAAAATGGTTTGATGTTCAGAAAGTAACGAACGGTTCTGTTGAAATTACCAAATATCTTCCTTTAGAAAATTGTCATGAAATCAAAACATTGTACAATGATGTGTTTGCAGGAAGTCTATCAAAAATAGATAAATTAATGGATCTTTTTAAGGGGAAAAATTCAGATTTTTGTGAGTCTATAGCAACGTTATATGCTGTTTGGAAAAATCGTTTGAATAACAATTTAACTTGTTCAAATTCTGAACTGATAGCTGATTTCAAAATGTGGTGTAAAAGTAAAGAAAGATTTTACGATAGTGATTTGTTGGATAGAATACTCTTTATGAGAAGAAAAGGGTTAACTCCAGATTTAAATATTAAAAAATAGTTAAATTCTTTATAAATTCACTAAGTTTGTAGTATTATTATCATGCCATTTGTTGGTTAGTATTACTAATTAGACAAGTGGGGAATATATAAACTTTGTAAAGAGTAACGCAAAGCGTTATCTTTACAAGAAGGCTAGGGATAGCCTGGTGATACATTAACAGGTTCTGTATAAGGATTTGTATTATCATCATAAGGATGTTCCTCCTAAGGTTATATATATTATTATTATAACATAAGTGATAAATGCGTTTTTGGCAGGGATATGAGGTTTAAAAGAAGGTAAACCAAATTGAATAGTCAAAGAAATTAGCTCTTTTAGGGCTTAAGTTTGTGAAGACACTCACATAGATGAACGAATCTGAGTGTCTTCCGTGCTAAATAAGAGGATTTATGAAAAAGAAACAAAAAGAATATGATAGGCTAAAAAATACAATTAATAATCAAATATGTAGTAAAATTCCATCTTTTGTACAAAAAAGCTATGCTCACTTTGATAGACCTTTTACTCTTGTTCGTTATATAACAAAAGTGAGCTCTAAAACAAAATCAACTTATAAGATATCTCCTGATGCTCAAAAAAAAATTAAACAACATATAGAATCTTTAAGAGATTACTTAAGTTCTCCAGATAAAATTGCAACACACGCATTTTATCCTTTTATAGCTTTCGATATAAAAGAACGAAGAGCAAATATAATAAACAAGATCAAATATTATGAAAAAAAATCAAAAGAATTATCTGGTCCCGAACTCGAAAGTTGTAATAAAATTTTAAAGAATTTAAAAGAAAATGGTATTATAAAAAAGCGTCCGATAAGGTATGCTGCTCATATTGATGGGTATATTTATTCTTATTATGCAAAATTATTATATGAAAAATATGAACAAAAATTAAAAGAGCTCAATTTAGGTCCGGAAATACTTGCTTATCGTACACTTCCTAAAATATACATAAAAGATAGTGAAATTAGCCCCAATAATTGCACGATGGCGAGGGAAATTTTTGAACATATAAAAAAACGTAAAAATAATTGTTATGCATTAGCCTTTGATATTCATAGTTTTTATGATTACATAGACCACGCAAAATTATATCAAGAATGGACAAAAGTACTAAATACCGACAAGTTACCTGCTGACCACTTAAATATTTATAGATCATTGACAAAGTATTGTTTTATTGATTTGAAAGAAATTTGTTACTATATAAACAAAAACAAATGTACTTCAGATGCTTGTAGTAAATGTAATAAAAAAATATATAAACAAATACCTAAAATTCTTTTTTATAATGCTAAACAGTTTAGAACTTTTAAGAAATGGTATAAAGAGACATATAAAAATACTGAACATAAAAAATTTCATAAAAATCCTGGATTAAATGATAAATTCCCATATGGAATTCCGCAAGGGACCTCTATGTCAGCACTTCTTTCTAATATTTACATGATACCGTTTGATGTAAATATGAAAAATTTGGCAGAAGAAGTTAATGGAATATATCGACGCTATTGTGATGATATAATGTTTATTTGTCCACACGATGAGACTATAAAAAAGTATGTTATTGAAAAAATTCAAGAATATATTTTAGAAAGAGGCAATTCTTTGTCAATACACCCTATTGAAGCGTGGGATGATTACTCAAAAAGTCAATGTTATGATTTTACTAATATTAAAAAAATTATGGCTAATCCCCTTCAATATCTTGGATTTTATTTTAATGGTGAACAAGTAAGAATTAGAGAAGCTAGTCTTGCTCGTTACTTAAGAAAATCTAAAAGAGCAGTTTCGGCAATGAAATTAAATGCAAAAAAAAAGCTAGAGAATATGCATAAAAAAGGAATTGTTCTTCAAGATAAACATAAAAAATTATATCGACGACTATTATATGAAAGATATACATATTTAGGTAAACGTAATTTCATATCATATGTTTTGAGAACTTTTGACAAAGTTTTTGACACCGCTGTTCTTAAACACCAAATACATAATCACAAAAAAAGACTAGATAATTTGATAAAGCAGGCAGATTCTGAATTATTAGCAACAGACAATGAACTTGTAAGTAAAAAATAATTTAAATTGTATTAACAAATTTATGTGTTGTTATGTAAAATTTTCAGTGTGTTTTACGACTTTCACGCTATTGTGTTGTGTTAGGAGGTCGTATGAGTAAAAATAAGAAATATCGGATTAAACAAAAAGATTTTAAGAAGTTAGAAAAATTAGCTGAGCGGATTTATAACACAGCTACTGTAATTGATTATTTTTGCAGGACGCAACAAGAGATTGAAGAGTTGTATAATCTCACTCCAGTCGTCGAAAATTTAAGGCGAGATACTGATACTGTAAACGCATATTTTATAAATTATCCGGAAGGTAATATTCAAACAAGATATTAATACCGTTCAAAAAGTGTTCAAAAAGCTCTGTATTGAATTTTATACTCATAAGAGATAGAAATTATGCTTTATTTAAAAAGTTTGCTTAAAAGGCCTGTTATCCGCTTTTTATATAATTGCTCATTACAAAAATACTTTTTATGTCTAAATGATACGTTTTGTGTGTCTTTGCTTGATATTTTACTCATTAAGAGTGATGAATGTCATTGCTGGCAAGAGGTAGCAATGATTGAAACAGGTAAAAAATACAAGCTTAAAAAGATTAAAGGTTTTAAGAACTCCGATAATGAGTATTACAAAGTAATTGGCTTCTATAACTTCGACACTGTAATTTGTGAAAACTCTTTTGGTGAAAGATTTGTATTTATGAAAGAGTTTTTAATAGACCCACAAAAGCCTGCTGATATCTATTCAGATTTGATACTCGAAAGGAAAGAATAATGACAGAAAAAGACTATGCACTTTATGGAACAAAGGTTTTAAACTTAAAAACACAAGAAATCGGCTTGCTGATTTGTATTTGGAAAAACAGGTTTGCCGATGCAGATATAGATTATGCGACTTGTGTTGATAAACAAGGCAAAAGATACAACATAGAGCTTGATAATATAAGAGGATTTGAAGATGATTTTGAAAAATAAGCTTACAAGAGAAACTTTAGAAATAACTTATCCTGAATTTAGAAAAAAGTTTGTAAAGGAACTACAAACAGCTTTTGAAAGTTATCGAAGAACACAATTAAATAAATATTCTTATAACTTTAAAGATGATAACTCTATGGAATACAATTTCTACTTCCAATTACAATGGAACTTCAATCACTTTGGGAATTCTAATTGGTATATTGAAAAGCTATAGATAATTAATCACTATCCGTCAAATTCTCTACAATTTTATCGATAACGTCCTTATCTATATTTGTCCTTTTTTCTATTGTTCCAATAAAACTTTCAATATTCATCGGTTCTTTTTCTTTTCTTACAACACTTTCAAGTAAGTTTGTAAATTTATATATTCTTGAAGGCTCTATGTTGTGATTATTCTGGAGATCAACATTAAAACTTTGAAGCATATATTTGGCTTGTATAAACGTATCTTCTTTGGAAAGACTAAAATGTTCGATAAATTCTTTTCTTTTACCAGACCAGTCTCCATCTTTTTTCCAACGTTTTATAGTTCTTTCGTGTACTCCTATTCTTCTTGCAATTTCAGCAACTGTAATAAATTTTTCAACATACATATTTTCTGCAATCGCATAATATTTATCTTTTTTCACTTTTTCCTCTTAGTTAATATACTTTTTATTTCGTTCTGCTAATATTTTATCGGTTTCATAAAGGTATAAGGTTTCTTTTGGTTTAGGTTCTTCTTGCAAAAATATTGATAAATCAAATTTTCCAAAATCATCTTGTTCTTTCTTTTTCCTTACTGCTTTATCCATATTTGTATTTGCAATCTTTGAAACTTTAACATCTGTATCGAACTCTTTATTTGCACTGTTATAAGCAGCTTTGTAATTTTCATATTGTTCTTCAGGAGATATTGTAAGAGTTTGTTTAATATAAGCCTTGGCGACTTTGCTATTGCGTTTTTTAATAGACATAGCCTCTTTAAATTCTTCTTTAGATACTTTATTTGCATGTAATGCAGCAACAGCTTTTACAGCATTCACTGTTCCTATAAATTCATCATTCTCACATCTGAAAGCCCAAGCTTCTTTGTAATCTTCTATATCTCTGCGTAAATATACTCTCAAGCCCATTTTTGAAATCATCCAATCAGCCCAATAAGTTATCCCAAGAGTTGTATCTTTTATTCCGTTTCTTCTGATAGTAAAATCTTTTGAAGTTCTCATACAAAATAGTTTTAGAGCATCTTTTGTAGTTGTAATTTTTTCTTTAAATTCAGAATAGAAAAGTTCATCAGGACATAACCCGTTTAAAGTTTTTCCTTGAGAAGGTCTTTTATTTAAAATATCTAAAATATATTTATCAAAAAGAAGTTTGAAATCTTCAAATTTCATAATCTTTCCGGACTTAATTTCTTTTGCGAGCTTTTGAGGTCTTTCTACGACATTACCACCTCTATAACCTATAAAATGTTTTGAAAGGATTTCCTTTATCTTCAAAAAATCCCTTTCAACAGGCTTAGTCTGAGCATTATAAGGCAGAGCAAAATGGACTTCGATATTCAATTCTGCTAACATAGACTGAGTTTTTGTTTTGTTGGTTGAAATTTTTATACTTCGACGACCACCTGCAAAATCCTTTGAACGGTAATCTTTACCATTATCAATGATAACATCTTTAGGCAGTCCATACTTTTCAGCAGCATAGTAAAAAGATTGGAAAATATAGTCAGAATTTGGATTTCCTGTTTGTAATATCCAACCGAGCCATTTACCTGATTTATAATCACGCCATACAGTAACCCAAGGAAAAACAACTTTATTATCTGAATCAAAACAGGCAACATCAATTTGAGCGTGATCTGATACCCAGACCTCATTACATAAAATATTTGAATAATCTCTTTCTATATATCCGCCATATTTTCTATTCCATGTTGTTTCGCCCATTCGTGCAAGATAAATACTTTGTTTTGGAATTTCTTTATCTAATCGGCGTTTAAAAGCCATATAACTTGGAAATGTTTCTCTTTTAGCATCAAACATTCTGATTGCATAACCAAGAGTTAAATCCCAACAACTTCTTATAGATGGTGCTCCTTCTACTAAATACAAATTTTTAAAGTACTCAAATAAATTATCAGGAACAGTGGAGCCAGATAAATGTTTGCCGTGCTGCGATAACAAGCCGCTCAATCCATACCGAAAGAATCTTCTTCGCATTTTTATAACAGACGAATAAGATGTGTTTAACCACTTTTCATGTTCTAAATTCCACTTATCTATAAAATCTTTTAAAGCCTCTCCCCTTAATCCTTTTGATGCATTTATTATTGGTAAATATTTTTCAGCCTGTGCTTTTGCCCAATCGGGAGCTTCTGAATATTTAGTATTTATAACATCTTCTTTAAGATACTTATCTTGTGCAAAATCAGGCAAAGATTTTAAAAGAAGAAAGTAATGAGTTCTTTTTCCCCGTCTGATAATTTTAAAAGTATAGCAACCTCTCCTACATTGCTTTTTAAGAGTTTGGATACTAAGTCCTAAAATTTCAGCAGATTTTTCTATATCTAACCATATATTTGTTTTGTCTTTATTTTCTTTCATAAATATCCTTATTTTAGCGTTATTAAAATCTCTTTTAAAGCCCACTTAACATTCCGACATAAAATTTGTGACAATTTTAAAAGCTAAAATGCAGTAATAATAAGATTTTTTAAAAATGCTATTTTTACAATATTCACCTCAAACACTTTATCTATCTGCTTTATAAAAAAGACAAATATTTGTCCTGTTTTTTACGAAGAAATATGAAGTGGTCTTGACGAAATTTGTATTTGTATATAATAGCTACCAAATTTTATTATATTTACTTCTACAGAATAATAAATAGGTAACATTTTGTGGTCGGGGAAATTTCCCCACAAGTAAACTTCAAAATCCGCTCTATACTTAAAAAAATATTTTCGAGAAATAAGCATAAATACTCTAAGATACTTATTGTCAAAGGAATACAACCCAAAAATAAAATCGGGGAAAAGTTTATGAAGTTCTATTGCTAAAATCCTGCTAATAGTTTTAAGTCGTAATACAAATCCTTAAACTCTCTTTTTCTTCGCCATAAGGTTTCTGCTATTTTGTAATTTAAATTATTAGCCATTGTATTATGGGTTAAATTTCTTGAAATATAGCAATAAATAGTTGTAAACTCTGCTTTTTGGTCTGTAGAAAAGGTTTTATCCTCAGATGATTTCAAAAGATTTTCAGATACAAAAATTTGATTGTAGTATAGGTATAAATATACTTCTTGATTAAAAAACTTTCTATGACGTGCTTTTTGTGGAGATTTTAGATAGTAAAAATCTAATTTTTGTTTTTGCCTATTGTAAATTAAAGTTCTAAATATTGTATAAATTTTTTGAACTTGATCTTCGCCAATATTTATAATATGAGATGCTTTTATCGAATTTATGTTTTCACAAAAACACCTTAATACAATATCATTTATTATTGCAGGGTATGTTTTAAATATAGAATATTTTTGAGCTGAAAGTTTACTTTTTTGAAACACATATTCATTTTCTTGCTTTATTAGTTTATTTTCATCAACAAATTTTGACAATATCGGTAAAAGTTCTGCTTTTGGGATTTCTGATAAAATTTCTAAATTTTCAAGCGTAAATTTGTTGAGCCTTTTGCAAAGTTTCAATATTTGTTCTTCCATATAGCAGTTTCCTTAAAATATTTTCATCAATCTGTTTTAATTGATTTGTAATCGCAAGTTTTTCTATTTTATTTATCAATTTAACAATTTGTCTAAATTGGTTAACTCTTGTTGCAAGATATTCTACACCATCAGGTGTAAAAGTGATTTGCGTTAATTCATTCAAAATCTGTTTTACATCTTCAAAATCATATCGTTCAAACTTAAATGACTTATAAATCCTGTCTATAATATGAGGATATCTTGATAGTTTTTTATCAATGTTGCCCATTCCAACAAGCACTAAAGGACAAGAAGTTGTATCATACAAATCTCTCAGTGTTTCTATTGTATTTCTTTCAAGCAAGTAATCTACTTCGTCAATTATTATAGGTTTTGGATTTTCTTGAAGTTTCTTCTCTATTAAATTAAAAGTTTCCTGAATATGCCAAAATGGTTCTTCACCTAATTCTTCTGCAATTTCAGATAACAGCCACCGACTTGTCATACCTTGGTTTGCTCTTACATAAATGCAATCATTTTTAAAAGTCCACCACTTTATAGTTTCTGATTTTCCGAGTCCATATTCTCCATAAACAAGAATAATTTTAGGTATATTATTAGGTAGTTGTTTTACCTCCTCCATTAATGATACAAAGTTTTTGACGTTCTTTGTTTTTACAAATACTTTATTCATCTTTATACTCCTTCTTGGTCAAATACATTTTTCTCATTATGTTCGCAATCTGCGTATAAATTGGCATACTCATCACTATTTAAATACCCCTCAAGCCACTTTCTTTGTTCAGGATTGGTACAGCCGTATTTCATTAACCATTCATATTTTTCATAATCAGCGTTAAATACTGGAATATTCATTTGCTGTTCCCGAAAGTTTAATTTGCGTTTTAGTGGTGTTTTAGTCTGTTCAAATTTTTCAATTTCAATAACTTCTTCCTGTTCAATCTCTATAGCTTCCACTTTTTCTTTAGGGAAATATTTTAAAAACTCTTTTTTCACTCTCTTAAATCTGCGTTGCTGTTTTTGTATTTGTTGCTTTAATTGTTCCATATCTTTTACTGTTCCTAAATGATTTGCCATTGGATGAACTTTTTCAACTTGTCTTGCGATACATAAAAATTCACCTTTTATTGAATATACAAGGACTTTTGAAAGGTCAAACAAACTGTATTTTATAAATACTTTTTCTCTTAAATCCAATAAATAATCACTCCTATAATGCATTCCAAGAAATGTTATTCCATGTTTATTTATTGTCCTTGCTTCTGTTTTCAACATAAGATCATTCAAAATACTTTTATCAATGTTTTCTTTTGAAATATCATTTAACATCTCTTGAATAGTTTTTGAACGGTTATTAGGACAAGGTTTTGAATTATGGTAATCTAGCCAGCAATCTATAAATTTTATTGTTTCTTGAATCGTTGGAATATAGTTTTTTGTTAACTTATTATGCATATCTCTATGCAATTTTTCTCCTCGTTTCATCCAAGCAGGTTTATTTTCAACACTTGTCCCAATATAACTTGTCATCATTTTTTCAAACTCTTCTTGAAATTCAAGGAAGAATCTTTCAATAACTTTTGCTCTTGCATTATATGGTTTTGCAAAAACTGATTTTATTCCAAGTTTTGCATAAATCCCATTAAATCCCGCTTCGTCAAAATTTATATTTTGGAAATATTTTGCTTTAAATGCTTTTCCGTTATCTTGATAAACTACTTTTGGAATCAAGCCGAGATTTAAAATAGAATTTCTTAATGCACTTGCTATGCATTGAGTATTCTCACTCATCATAATTTCATATCCGACTAATGCTGTTGATTTCCAATCTAAAAAGCCGACCAAAGTTGCTCTGGTCGGCTTCCCTGTAAATGGATTAATTATTTGAAAATTAAGAACATGTCCATCAGCTATCAAAACATCTCCTACTTCAATTTTAGAAATATCTCGTTCTATATACGGTTCAATTTTATCGTGGTATGCTTTTTCACCTTCTCTAAACAAAATCCACTTTGAATAATTGTTTTTCTTAAAATTCTCCGCAAATCTTCTGAATGTTAGATTACAAGGAATATTTTCATATCCTCGCTTTTCTAGAATATGTTTTGTTAAATTTATAGCTTTTCCGATACTAAATTTATTGGGGTGTAACAAATATTTCAAAAATACCTGTTTCATTTCATCATTCAAAATCGTATTATATTCACCTTGTTTATTAGTTTTGCGTTTTTGTAAAAGCCCATCTGTTCCATAATTTTCAAACATCTTAACCCAGCGATGAAGTGTACCTATAGAAATTGAACCAACAAACTTATATATTTGGGGCAAATACATTCCACTGTTATATAAATCTAAAAATACTGAATCAGCCTCTTTTTTAGTCGAATATTTTTTACGAATATTATACAAGGCAGTTACTATATCCACTCTTGCAAGTGCTGTTAATCTTGCATTTTCTGATACAAAATTCACCTTGTTTTCAAATGAAACAATTGATGTTGTTTTTAATTCTTCTTCATCTAATCTATCTTGTATATCCGGTTCTAATGAAGAATAAAGAATTTCATATGATTTTCCGCCTCTTACTTCAACTTCTCTTGCAATATATTTACCTTGGTTAATTGCAAGTCTTATCGAACGGGTACTTTTTAAGCCTTTTAATTCTGCAATTTGTTTAATGTTAACATACGTATTGTTCATCGTACATACATTAACTCGTTTTAATCTATAATGGAACACAATTACTAAGGATTGTGTTGTTTTGTATTGATAAAATTTGTATTTAATTTTAATTTTTAAATTGCAACAAAATAAACCTTTGTTTATGCTATAATCACCCTAAAGGAGTTGTTATGACACTAAAAGGTGGTTCTGCTGATAAAGCCGGGAATGTATATGAATCGTATTGGGCAGTAGAAGAAATGTGTCGTATATTGCTTGATAAAGAAAATTCCTCTTCAATTTATTTTGAAAAGCCAGATGAAATAAAAGATGGCTATGAGTACATTGTAACTAAAGGAGAAAAGAAGTATTGTACACAGGTTAAAAATTATGATATCGAATGGACAATTTCAAATCTTTATAGCAAGAGGATTTTACATAATTTTATAAAAAGAATTGATGAAGATAAAAATGCTGTATGTGTATTTCTATCATCAAGCAATACGGAACTAGACGAAATTGTAGCTAGAGCTATAAAGGCAGAAAATAAATCTACGTTTTTCAATTCTATGATTACATCTGAAAAAACAAAGGATATTATTTCTAAATTACGTGAAAAAATTACAAGCATAAAATTTACTGATAAAGATATAACTTCAGAGGACTTTCAATATAATCTTGATAATTATATTTTTGATTTTTTAAGAAGAATAGAGACTAGGATTAAAGATAATAATACATTAAAAAAAGATACCATTAATTTGATTAACTGTATATTTAAGTCTCCAACTTCAGATGATATTTTTAGTTCACTTTTTCGTTTTTCTCAAGAAAGATATAATGAAAAATTTACAAAACTGGATTTAATAAGATATTTACAAGAAGATAAAGGATTCGTTTTTAATGATTATA
>USCK01000046.1 GCA_900553205.1 uncultured bacterium
GCTAAACTTTCTGGTGGAGTTGCAGTAATCGAAGTTGGTGCAGCTACAGAGGTTGAACTTAAAGAAAGAAAATTAAGAATTGAAGATGCTCTTAACGCTACAAGAGCTGCCAACGAAGAAGGTATTGTCCCAGGTGGTGGTGTTATGTTAGTAAGAGTTCAACAAGAACTTGAAGACAAACTAAACACATACAACTTTGATTCTGATGATGAAAAGAGTGGTTACAAAATCCTTATGGCAGCACTTGATGCTCCTCTAAGAGCTATCGCATACAACGCAGGAGCTAAATCAGATGTTGTTGTTGATAATGTAAGAGCCGGTAAAGATGCTTACGGTTACGATGCTTTACTTTATAGATATGTAGATATGTTTGAAGCAGGTATCGTTGACCCAGCTAAGGTTACTCGTTCAGCATTAGAAAACGCTGCATCAGTTGCTTCTATGTTATTAACTACAGAAGCTGCAGTAATTGATGTACCGGAAGAAAAATCAGCTCCTGATATGTCAGCAATGGCTGCAGGAATGGGTGGTATGGGAGGTATGATGTAATTCAATATACATCATAAATCCGAATGTAAATATTAAAGGCGAGGCTTTTCAGTTTCGCCTTTTTTTGTTATAATAAGTGTATGAAAAAGAGTATCGTTTTATTTATTGTTCTATTAATATCAGGATATGTTCAAGCAGAAGAAATTCATCTTGATGCAACAGAGCCTATTGAAAAGAATATAAATTTGGAAACTCCTGATAAGAATGTTATGGAGAGTAGTCCTCAAAAATTGAAAAATTCAGGTTTTGTGTTGCAAAATAGTATTGCTCCTGTAAACGGGCTTAAATACAACAGTCAAGTACTTATTGAAAAAACTAAACCAGAAGCAAATGATTCTATGGATTCAACGCCGCAACAACCAATGTATTACGAAGGACAGCAACAAACTGATTCCACTATGCCTTAGTTTTATAGTTGATTTTTATTAAGATTTATCCTTAAAACTGCTTTTATGCTATCATATAGATAAGCAAAAGGAGGATTCTTATGTATCATGTTTATACTATAGAAAGAGAAAAACCAGATTTCTCAAAGACAGCGATGGGTGATTTTAGAGATTTTGATGCAGCTTTAGAAAAAGCTGAAAAATGTATTGAAAACAAACCTGAATTGAGATACATCATCGAAGAAACTGACGGGCATGTTAACAGCTACGGTGATTTGATAGCAAATGTTGTTGTTGAAAGCGAATAAAAAAGAGGTCTTTAAGACCTCTTTTTTTGATTATTTTACCTAAATATTTATTATTTGTGTTCTCTTATATAGCTCAATACCCCATTTATAAATGTTAGAGGGTGAACAGGACACCCAGGGATATACAAGTCTATCGGATATTTTTCCAAGAATTCTCTATTTAGTTTTGTACTGCTTTGGAATACACCACCTGAAATAGCACAAGCTCCACATAGAATTACAAGTTTTGGATTAGGCACTGAATTATAGCAGTTTTCTAAAGCAAAAGCCATATTCTCAGAAATAGGTCCTGTTATAACAATACCGTCTGCGTGTCTTGGTGAGGCTACAAAATCTATTCCGAATCTACCCATATCAAAGTTTGCATTTGAACAAGCGTTCAATTCCATTTCGCAGCCGTTACAACCTGCTGCAGAAACTTGTCTTAGTTTTAGTGAACGAGAGAACATAGAAGTTATTTCCTTCTTTGTTTCAACTGCAATCTTTTCATAATCTTCTTTAGTAATAGCTTCTGTTATTACCAAATTATCTCTATCTGTAGCAGCCAACTTGTAGAAGTTTGAAAAATCTATTGCGCCTGTTTTACAAATATTTTTACAAGCACCACAGAATGTACATTTGCCCATATCTATAGTCAACGGGTTCAATTTCAAAGCTCCTGTCGGACAAACCTCTAAGCACTGTTTGCACTCATCACATTTATTGTTACACAAAAGAGGCAAACCTCTGAACTGCTTTCTCATAGGAGCATTAGGGATATCTTTAATAAACTGTTGCCCCTGATAAATTCTAGATTTTAATGTATCAAACATAATATATTATTCCTTATAAATCATTTCCTGAATATGACAAACTGAAACTCTTGTTGCAAAGAGGGAAATCAGAGATTCCGTTATTGCGAACAGCAAGAGCCAAGCCATACCAATTATTAAAAGACGGGTCTTTTATTTTGTATCTTGAGAGTTTACCACTTCCGTCTGTCATAGCCACATGAACGACTTCACCTCTCCAGCCTTCTACAATAGAAACAACAAATGAATCTTTTGCCATTTCATTGTTTTGACCTGATACAATCACGGGTTCCTCTTTATATTGTTTTAGTTCGTTCAAATACTTGCGAATCATTGAGATTGATTCTTTCACTTCTTTATATCTTAATTTGAATCTTGAATTTACATCACCAACACCTTTGAAAGGTTTGCGTTCAATATTCAAATCTTTTATCCATTTGTCAGGGAAGTCAAATCTTGAATCCAATTCAACACCTGAAGCCTTTGCTGGCATACCAACAAGTCCGATTTCTTTTGCTCTTTCAAGACTAACTGTTCCTGTTTTTTCTAATCTTGACATAACAGAAGAATTCTTCATCATTGTTGTTGTCATTCTATCAACATCTTTTGCAACTTTATCAAGTGTTTTTAAAGTTTGCGCAATTTCTTCATCAGAAATATCAAAGTTTACACCACCTACATTAATCAAACCACGACCAAAACGGCTACCAGACCATTCTAACATTGTATTGATAATCAAGGTTCTTGTAACACCAAACACTGCTGCACCCATCGCATAAGCTATATCACCTGCAATACCCCCCATATCACCAATTTGGATAGCTGCTCTTTCCATTTCTAACGCAGCTTTTCTGATTAATTGAGCTTTGTTTGAGATTTTGATTCCTTTCAAAGCCTCAATAACTTGTGAATAAGCTGTATTATAAGCTATTACACTATCACCACAAATAGATTCTGCAAGTTGGTTAGAAGGTTGTTTTAGGATTAATTCCTCAATACCTCTATGTTGGTATCCCAACATAATTTCTAAGTGATATACAGTTTCTCCATTACACATAAATCTAAAATGCCCAGGTTCAATTACTCCTGCATGAATAGGTCCTACTGCCACTTGGTGAACTTCCTCACCTTGCATTTCAAAGAACGGATACTTGTCATGATTAAGTCTTAGAGGTTTCAACCAAGGGTGTCCTACAGGCTCTATTCCAAATTGTTCATAAAATTCTCTTTCAAAAATATGAAAAGCAGGAATATCTTGTGTAATTGATTCATAAGATTTTTCATCGGCAGAGAATAATGCTGAAGAAACATATAAATCGCCTTCTTTATCGTCTGCCAAAATTACGAATAATTTTGTTGAGCCGTTGCCCCAGTCTTTACCAAAGAAACCAACAGGACGCTTGTCTAACCATATAATTTCGTTTCTTAAATCTGAAATCGAAAGTGTCGGAATCTCCAATAAATTTATTTTTTGATTGTTTTTTGTTTTTATCCAATTTGTCATTTTATATTACCCTTGTCCTAAAAACCTGCAACTGTACAACTGATTATGTCGTTTAAGAATGGTGGAATATAAACCCCTAAAATAAATACTATCAACAACATAATAAACTGTGGTACATACATAAATGCAGAAACTATATGTTTATTTTGTTCTATAAGTCTAGCTTTTTCTTCACTTACATTTCCAAATGCCATTTTGATAACAACCTTGCCTAATCCGTAAAGAACTATTGTCAAAAGGATTACAAACAAAGCACATAAACAATAATGACCTTGAAGAATCATTGTTTTTATCATAATAAATTCACTGATAAACAAAACTGATGTTGGGAACGCACATATTGCAAGGAATGAAAGTACCCACAACCAACCTGTTTTGCCGTCAGATTTTATTACTCCACTTACAGACTTGATTCTTTTTGTTCCGTAAGTTTCAAGAATATTACCTGAAGTCAAGAAGAATGAAGCCTTAGCCAAAGAGTGACCTATCAAATGAAGGATTACAGCATAATAAGCAACACCCCCAAGAGCTGTACCTATAGCCAAAATACCCATATTTTCTATTGAAGAATAAGCTAACATTCTTTTGTAATTTTTAATATGATAAATAAATACTGCTGTCACGAATAATGATAAAAAGCCCATTACTAAAAGCATCACTTTTGCATAATCCAAGCAATCTGCCAATGTCATTATTTTAAACACTCTTACTATTACCATAAATGCAGAATTTAAAAGTGTTGCTGACAACAATGCTGATATAGGAGATGGAGCTTCTGAGTGAGCATCAGGCAACCAAAAATGTATTGGAGCCAAACCCATTTTTGCACCAAAACCGAATAACATAAATACGAAAGCTACCTTCAACCAGTTGTGGTCAAATGTTGGAGCATATTTATATAATTGAGCATAATTCAAAGTATTAACTGAGCCGGTAGATATGTTTAATAGAATAATTCCGACAAACGCCAACGCAATACCGATTGAACATATAAATACATATTTCCAAGCTGCTTCAATAGAATGTTTTGTTTTATTAAAGTAGATTAAATATGCACTTGATAATGTGGTTGCTTCTACCAAAACCCAAGCAATACCCAAATCGGTACTAAGAATTGTTCCTGTCATTGATAAAACAAAAATCAAAATCATAAATGAGTAATTTCTGATTCGTCTGTCTGGAAAATCAAAAGTTTTGACATATCCGTTATTATAAACTGCTACCATTAAGAATACTAAAGATAAAACTATCAAGAATATTAAATTAGTATTATCAACGGCAAAATAAGGAATACCACCTTCTCTGCCAATATTCATTGCTAATAATGTTGTTATAACTGCGTGAACAATAGCATAAGCATTTACCATAAAGGTTGAAAATACTCTATTCTTTATAACTAGCATTAATAAACATGCAACTATTGGAAATAATAAAATCGTATTAATCATTGTATTCATAGTCCTTTAAATCTGATAAATTAGAAACTTCCAAATCTTTAAATTCTTTATTAATTACATTAACAAACAAACCTAAGATATAAACTGCAATAAATACATCAAGAAGAACACCAAGGTTTACCAACATTGGCATTTCTTTTGCTGCAGATAATGATAAAAGAAATATCCCGTTTTCCATTGTTATAAATTCAATTACATTTGAAATAATCTTATGTTTAATTGTTATCAACCACAAACTTATAATAATTGTTGCAACTGATACTGCAAAAAACATTGGAGATATAAGCTTCATAGGAGTAACATAATACTCTGAAAGCAAGAACCCAACGATTAAAATCAAACTTGCAATAAACAAACAATAGAAATGAGGAATATTTGCAGCTACATCTCTGTTTGAATGAGTTTTGTTCAATACCTTGTACAAAAATGCAGGAATAACTATTGACTTAACAATCAAGGTCTCAACAGTTAAAAATGCAAAATTCAAAATATTTATATGGTGCATACCACAACAACATATCAAGAATAACAATACACCTTGAACAACTAAAAGTCTGATGTGTGCAATTATTCTACTTGTTGCAGCCAAATACAACATTGTAAGTCCGAAAAGTATTATAAAGCCATTTACCATTATATATTAACCCCCAAACATTCTCGCAATAATAAGAGATAAAACAACTAAACTGATTGAACTCATAATAAATATAAATTCAAAAACATGTGACATTCTTATTCTTGCCATACCGGATTCTACAGTCCCGATAATGATTGAAATTATAAACATTATCAACAAGTAAAGAAGAACTGATAACCAACCTTCTATTGTTGATGGAATAATCATATTAGCTATCAAAGATGATAACAATAACAATTTGATTGAATTAGCCCAGCTAAACAAAGCTAAGTCGCTACCTGAATTATCAAGAATCATAACCTCGTGAATCATTGTTAATTCTAAGTGAGTTGCAGGATCATCAACCGGAACTCTTGAAGCTTCTGTTAACATCATAATGAATAATACAACTACAGAGAAGATTATTATTAAAATACCATAGTTTCCTGCAGAAGCTATAATATTACTCAAAGCATCAAAAGTATAATTGCCTGACAAAGTCATAATTGATGCCATTACCATAAAGAATGCAGGTTCAACAATGGTAGAGAAACAAGCTTCACGAGAAGCACCCATACCTTCAAAACTGCTACCTGTATCCATAGCAGATATCATTGATGCGAATTTGCCAAGAGCCAAAGTATATGCAAAAACAATTAATCCTGCAGGGATATTGATTAGTGCAGAACCTGAAGCCAAAGGCACAAATAATGACGCGAACAACACTGTTGAAAAAGTAATAATAGGAGCTATTCTGAACACAACAGAGGTTGTATTACTAATAACAAAATCCTTTTTTATCAACCTTATAAAATCATATAAAGGTTGGAATATTGAAGGTCCTTTCTTACCTGCCCAAAAAGTTTTTGTTTTCTTTATTATCCCCATCATTAAAAATGGTACAAATAATAGTATTATAAAGTTTAATAATTTCATTAACATTTCAAACTATCCTATAAATAAACTTCCGATTATAACTAACAATAAAAATATTAATCCATATTTTATATAAGATTGAATATTACCACTTTGTAATGCTTCAAATTTTGATAAGAACCATTCATCCCCTTTCAATAGTGGATTAATTACATAAGCTTCTTCAATATCATCTATATGTAAACTGAAGTGAGCTGAACGAGGGAACAATTTTCTTGGTTTTTCAATATCAAAAATCTTTTTAAATAAAGGTTTTAACATTGTTAAGAATGGTCCAACATAAGAAGATGCTGTATATTGAATATGGTTATTTGGATTATCATAACCACAACCCCAAGTTTCGGACATTACAACTTTGTTCTTTGTAAGTTTTAACTTTAACATTACCATTAAAGCTATGAATACTAACAAGCCCAAAGCATACCAAGCAATAGTTTGCATTCTCGCTAAAGGTTCTTGTGCAAACTGTACTTGATTACCGATAATTGCGCTTGCAGGTTTTAATACAAAGTTGAATACATATTGAGGACAAAGACCGATTGCGAATATCAATATTGCAATACAAGTCATTGGAACTAACATAGAAGCTTCAACATCTTCTGTCACTTGAGTTGCCTTTTCAGAACGAGGCAAACCAAGGAATATTATAGAAAATACTTTTGAGAAGCAAAGAGCAGCCATTGTACCTACCAATGCCAACCCTGCTATTGTAAACAACAAGGTAATCATTGAGAAGAAGTTATGAACAGCTAAACCTTTGAACATACCAAAGTAAATCATAAATTCACTTACAAAACCGTTTAGAGGTGGTAATGCACATATTGCAGCTGATGCTATCAAGAATAATATCGCTGTTTTTGGCATTGATTTGATTAAACCACCTAAAGTTTCGATATCTCTTGTATGAGATTTTGTATAAACACTACCTGCACCCATGAACAAAAGTTCCTTAAACAAGGAGTGATTTAGGATATGTAATAGGGCACCTGCGAAGCCTAAAACTGCAACAACATGATGAGCAAACGCAAGTCCTAACATACCAACACCGATACCGATACCGATTATACCGATATTTTCGATTGAAGAATAAGCCAATAATCTTTTTACATCGTTTTGAGAAACGGCATATAACACACCATACAAAGCTGATATCAAACCAATAATTAATACTGTATATGCTATCAATTTTGAAGGGATAACTATTAATGATAAGATTCTAAGGATTCCGTAGATACCTGTTTTAATCATTACACCTGACATCAATGCACTGACATGGCTAGGTGCTGCAGGGTGTCCATCAGGCAACCAGTTGTGGAACGGAACGAAACCTGCTTTTGTACCAAACCCGATAAACGCTAAAATAAACGCTAAATTTGCAAATTGTTCATTGTTTTGTAATATTGATGCGAAAGATGCAAAATCAAGACTTCCTGATTGAATTGACATCAAAGCAAAAGCTAAAATTATAAATAATACAGATACATGCATAAATACTAAATATTTAATACCTGCTTTTACAACTTCCTTTTTCTCATTTTCAAATATTACTAAGAAGAATGAGCTTATTGACATCATTTCCCAACAAACTAAAAACATCAAAGCATTTTGACATGTCACAACTGCTAACATTGATGCAATTAACATTGATAAGAACACCATGTGAGCGTTTATGTTTTTGCCGTCCTCTATATAATGTTTTAAATATCCCTTTGAATAAACGCAAGATGCGAAACCCATAACGGAAATAATTGTAATAAAGAAAGCCGAAAGCGCATCTATTACAAAATTCACTTTTCCAAAAACAGGATTAAAAAAGAAAGCTTGTGACAAACTTTCTCCGGACAAAAATACATGTATTGCAGGTAATAAAGTAAAAATACCACCCACTGCAACTAGAGTTGATAATACCGGAATCTTATGTTTCTTCGAAAACATAGCTCCAATAAATCCACTCAATAAAATAATCATTATTCCTATAAAATAATTACTCATACTCAAATCTTCCAATCCAAATAAAGTCTAAAAATATAACTACTTTGTTATAAAAATTCGGCTAAAATTTTTGCTAACAAGTCTAATTTTTAATCTAACAAAAATGATTGTCAAGTGTATTTTTTACAATAATTAATTTCCTATTATTACTAAATTACAGACATTTTTATTTTTATCACTTGAAAATTATTATTTACGATATAGAATAACTTTCGGACTGATTTTTGGTTCTTTTATTTTAGGACAATTTAAGATTTATTGTACCGAGCTTATAGCCCAGTATAATCCGAATATATCATTCGGAATTGTCTGTTGTAGAAAAAGATTAAAAAAGGAGATAGAAACATGACAGAACAAAATTTGGATACAAAAGATTGTATCGCCCCAAATAGTGTTGCTCATGACTTGGCTGACAATGTTATGCCAATGAAGGCAAGCTTTAGAAAATCAAAATTATTTGTATTAGCAATCGCTGCAGGTGCGTTCATCGCATTTGGTGCTCAAGTTTCATTAAATGTAATGACAGGAACAGAAGCTATCAGCTGGGGTATTGCTAAGTTAATCGGAGCTATGACTTTCGCTACAGGTTTGATGATGGTAGTTTTGACAGGTGCAGAACTCTTCACAGGTAATGTAATGATGTCATTTGCCGTTATCGAAAAGAAAATTTCTTTTGGTAAATTATTGAGAAACTGGTCAATCGTTTATCTTGGTAACTTTGTTGGTTCAATTATTTTAGCAGCATTGATTTATTTCTCAGGTTGTTCTCATAATTCACACGAAGCTTTAGGTGTTATGGGATTAACAACAGCTTATACAAAAGCAAGCCTACCATTTGTTGAAGCTTTCACTAGAGGTATCTTATGTAACTGGTTAGTATGCTTAGCTATTTGGATGGCATCATCTTCAAGACATGTTATTGGTAAAATATTTGCAATCTTCTTCCCAATCATGACATTCGTTGCTTCAGGATATGAACACAGTATTGCAAATATGTACTTTTTAACTAACGGTTTGTTCTTGAAACATACACCTGCTATCGCAGCAGCTTCAGGCTTAACTCCTGATCAATTAGCAACCTTCACTTGGAAAAGTTGCTTAATCAACAACTTGTTACCTGTTACTCTTGGTAACATTGTTGGTGCAATGGTATTTGTTGTTCTATTATTCTGGACAGCATACTTGAGAGATGACCACAAAGAATTTTAAGGGATAGATTAAAAAGGGGTGGATTTATCTGCCCCTTTTATAATATATAAATAGCAGTGATGAAAAAGATTTTATATTTGATAGCCGGATTTTTATTAATGACTTCTTCTGCATATTCAGCAGAAGAAATAAAACTTGATACAAACGATTTTATTCCGAATGTAGTAGCAACAACCAACAGTACAATAGGTGTAAGTGATGAGCATGTACAGTTAAAAAGTGGCACAAGCCAAATTGTTCCGTTAGAAGAAACAGTTATACAAAACCCTGAAACACTGCATCATCATTATAAATTTTATGATGAATTGGCAAGAACTGCGCACGATGTTTATAACTTAAAGATAGAAAATACAAATGTGCCGGCATGTCTGCTAAAGAAACCGTTAACCCATGAATTTGAACATGGACCTATAGAAAGTATTCACACATGGGGCGTTATTCAGATGAATAACACAACAACAGTTCCTGAGTACGGAGGAGGAAACGACAAGTTTAATGTTGGGTTAATCAACGCAATAATTGACGGTAAATTTAGAGGTGGTAAAGAAGATTTTAGAATCATGTTTGACCCTACACCTCAACACAAAAGAGGTTTTACTCATCAATTAATACAAGACTTGTATATCGAAACTCATAGAATACCGAATAATGTTATTATGTTTGGTAACTCTCGTGTCGGTGGTGGTATTGAAGGTACACAATCGCCTTATACATTACCATTCATGAACCGTTCTCAAATATCAAGAAATCTTGGTAATATAAGAAAATTCGGTATCAGAGTAAAAGGTAATTACGCATTAATGGATTATGATTTTGGTGGATACAGTTCTGATACCTTCTTAAGCGAATTCTTCCCGGGGGTTGAATTCAATGGTATGGTAAACTTTAAACCACTTGGTTTGACTGACGGAAGATACGGTAAACTCAGAACCGGTGGTGGTATTGTTACCGGACAACATCATAGCAGAGATTATTTTGTTGCAACTGCATATTTAGGGTATGAATACAAAAAATTCTGGACAAGAATGGAATACGCAAACTCTGATGGCTCAAATGGTGGGGACGGTTTAACCTCTAAGAAGCGACAAGGTTGGTATGTTACTCTTGGATATCATATCAATAAAAAATGGGAAGTTCTTGCAAGATATGATGAATTTGACCCTGATAAAACTATATGTGCTAATAACAAACGAGAATATACTTTTGGCGTAAACTACTACATAAAAGGTCAAGCCTTAAAACTGTTATTGAATTATGTTTATTGCCAAAATGAAAACAAACCTGACAGCCACAGAATCATTGTCGGAACACAGATTGCGATTTAAAGAATCATTAACAATTAGTCGAATAAAAAGTTTTAATATATAATATCAAGTATGAAAAAGAAATTTTTTGCAAATATCGCATTATTCTTAACGGCTCTTATTTGGGGACTTTCTTTTGTTGCACAAAGAGCCGGCATGGAATATGTCGGACCGTTTACTTTTAACGCAGTAAGAAGTTTTATTGGTGGACTGAGTCTTATTCCTGTTATTTATATCGTAAAACTTATACAACCTGATACGAGAACGAAAGAAATGCGACATGAGCAACATGTAATGCTTGCCAAAGCTGGTTCACTATGTGGGTTAGCTCTATTCTTAGCGATGACTATTCAGCAAATCTGTATGACTGCAGTTCCTGCAGGGAAAGCAGGATTTATATGTGCATTGTACATTATCTATGTACCTATTATTTCTATGTTGTTCTTAGGTCAAAAATTGGCAAAGAATGTTATATGCAGTGTTTTTCTTGCAGTAATCGGACTGTATTTGTTATGCTTCAAAAAAGATTGTGGTTGTTTCAGTTATTACGATATTTTGTTACTTATCAGTGCATTTTTCTATGGAGTGCATATACTTGTCGTAAATTATTTTTCAGAAAGAGTAAACGCAGTCAAAGCATCTTGTATCCAATTTTTTGTGGTTTGCTTGTTATCTATGCCATTTATGCTGTTAACAGAAACTCCGACTATCGTTAATATTATAGCCTGCAAGTTACCGTTATTCTTTGCAGGTGTTCTAACCTGTGGAGTTGCTTATACCTTGCAAATCTTTGGACAAAAATATACGGCACCTGTTATTGCATCTTTGATATTATGTTTGGAATCTGTATTTGCAGTTATCGGTGGAACATTGATTCTGCACGAAGTTATGACCGTCAAAGAAAGCACAGGCTGTCTATTAATGATTATTGCCGTCATTTTGTCAGAGATTAAGTTTAAGAAAAGAATATAAGGTTTATTATAATAGTTCTATGTATATTGATTATGAAAAACTTGGAAACATATTAGGCTTTGGAAGGGAATTTTTTTACAACAAAAAAATTAAACAAAACCTTAATTATATAAAAAGAAATCAGAAAAAAGTCATACAGAAATTAAAAGACAAAACTCATTTGAATGTAGCTTTTTATGTGTATGATGATTCAAAATGGCTTAGTCAAAGCGTTTATGACTTGATGTCACAAGATGATAGATTTGAGCCGTATATTTTCGTTACTAAAAACGCAGCTTTAGAAAATAATTTTAATTACCAAACTATTGATAATGTCAAAAAAACTTATGAGTTTTTCAAATCAAAAGATATGAATGTCATATACGCTTATGATATCGAAAATGACAAATATATACCTTTTGAAAAAATGTCACCTAAACCAGATATTATAATTTATCAACACCCTTGGTATGTTGAAACAACTCAAGGCCCAGTAGTTTGTTCTAAATTTGCATTAACTTATTATATCCCTTATTTTATTTCTGATACTGATGAATGGTTTGAGTACGATTTACGATTCCATAAATAC
>USCK01000047.1 GCA_900553205.1 uncultured bacterium
AAGAATTAAAAGCATCTTTAAATAATATTATTGTAGGTATTAATGAATTAAAGAATGAAATTGCTAATAGTAGTTTTAATCAAAACAATGAATTAAAGCAAAGTTTAGATAGTATTCAAGAAGCTATTAATAATTATAAAGATGCTATCTCGGGCAATAATGATGAAAAATTCAGCAAAATCAATGAGATTTTAAATACTCTTTCTGAAAGACTTGAAGGAGTTAATGCGCAACATCGTGATATTATTAACAATAATATTGAACAAAGCAACGAGCTTAAAGAAGCCATAGAGCTTGTTAAAGATAATATCACCAGATTGCAAAATAACTCAATAAATAACAATTCCACTTTGAATAACAATATAAAAGGAATGTTAGATGAAATCTCTGAAACGATATTGTCAGCAAAGAATGATATTATCAACAATGATATAAACAGCAATACAAGTTCTAATAACGAAATAAAAGAACTTCTAAGTACACTTGCTGATAATTACGAGGGTTTGAAGGATAATCTTTTAAATTCAAGTAACAGCTTAAACAATACTATCAATACGACTGTAAATAACTTATCAGAAAATATAAATACTATAAAACAAGATTTGCTTGCGAATAGTAATATTAATAACAGTTATTTAGAAGAAACTTTAACTTCTGCAGTGCACGCTACAGAAGCAAATTTGGTACATAGATTTGAAGAAGTATTAAACAAAATTAATGATTCAAATAACGGAATTCTAGAGCAAATGCAGTCTATTACCATAAAAGAATATATTGACGCTCTTAAAACAGATCTTGAAAGTCTAAATGCAGAGATAAGTCAATCTATTAATGCCTCAAATAGTATGCACAATGCAAAAATCCAAGAGATTCATTCTAATATTGATTCTTCAAAAGATTATATTATCAACAAAATTTCTGATACGGTTGTCGATAATATAAATTCAATAGAAGGTTTTGTTTCTTCTTCGACTTCATCAATAGAAAACTCAATAAAAGAACACTTAAATTCTACTTTTGTTGAGGTAAATGATTCTGTAAATAAAATCTTGGAAGTAGTTGAAGCTACAGAAGATAACAAAACAGAACAAACTCAAGATATTATTCAAAAAGTAAGAAATATTTTATCATCTTTTCAAGCTGCAATAGAAGCTTCTAATAATTCAATTATGAATGTCTCTCAAGAATCTATGAACACTCTTGCATTATCTATAGATTCTATTATTCAAGAATTTACAGGTTTGAGCGTAGAGCTAAAAGATTCAGCACTGGAAAACAAATCAGAAATCATAAATAAAATAAATGCTGTAATCCCTGCATTATCTGACAACTACGAGGATTTACGAGTCTTTGTTAAAAACGAATTGAGTGACATAATCAGTAAATTCTCTCAATTAACATCTTCTATCGAAGTATCAGAACAGGCAATCTTACAAAAAATAGAAGATTCTACAATCTCTACTCAAGATAGAATCTCAGGTGTTATAGATAAAATCTCTGATATAAAATCAGGTATTGAACATTCTTCTGTCGGAATACATGATAATATCAATTTTAAATTTGAAGAATTAATCAAGAGATTACAAGAACTTGAAGCTAATGATTTATCTGTATCCAAAGAAAATTACAATAACATTTCATCAAAAATAAACGGTTTAGAAAATGCTATTGAAGCTATCGGACAAAAACAAGATTCTCAAAAATCTGATTTGTTTGATGAAATCTTAAATTACATAGACGAGATAAAAAGAATTGTAGAAAGCTCTGATTCTAAAATTAATGAATCTATCCAAGCTCTAAAATCAGAATCTGTAGCAGTTTTGAATAATTCTCAAAACATTATTAGTAATACTCTAAGAGATATAAAAGAAGAATCTGCAAACAAATTTAAGGATTTGTTGACAAATCTAGATGATATAAAGGCAACATTATCTTCAAAAGATGAAATTGATGACAAATTTAATCAGGTAGAAGGTACTTTAATCAATGTCTCAAGAGAGTTAAATACTTTAAATGCAACAAATCTGACTGCTGAAGATTTAGCATCCTTAAAATCAGAAATCAGTAACATACAAGATGCTTTAAAAGATTATATTTCTACAAATTCTACAGAAAGAAGTTGCAGTATTATAAATGATTTATCAAATAAACTTGATGAAATCAGTAATATAATCAAAGATTCAATAGAGGCGAAATCAAATAAAGAAGAAAGTTTAATCAAGGCTTCTGTTGAAAATATGGAAAGCAGATTTAATGATGTTTATTCTACATTAGCTAATATCATTAATGATATTGATAATGTAAGAGGTATTGTTTCTTCAGATGCTGATATTGTTAAATTAACTGAAAAATTAAACGATATTCAGGCTGAATTTGTTGATGTAAATGCAAATATCAAGAACTCAGAATCAGATAATGTCGCTCAAATTTCATCATTAAATACTTCATTGAAAACAAAACTCTCTGATGTTGAAGCAATTATCCAAAAATCTGTTTCAGAAAAATCAGAAGAATTAGCAAGTTTGATAAATAACCTTCAAAATACGATTAAACAACTTGATGAAAATATTGATGAAGACACAACTCGTCAGTTGAATATTGTTCAAGAAGAATTAGCTTCTGTATCAAGTGCATTATTTACAAATACTGATAAATTAACTTTAGCTTCAAAACTTCATTTTGATGAAGTATTTGAAAGATTTGTACATTCTGAAGAATTGTTAAAAGCTCTAAAACTTGAGTTCAACGAAGCTTTTGCTTCAAATATTGAAGAAGTTAAGGCTGAATTTAATAACCTTAATCAAATATTTGATAAAACAGAGGATTTAAAAGGTCAAATTACAAGTCTGAATAATATTTTAAAAAGCTATTTTGAAAATATTGTTGAGCAAATTGAGAAATATTCTTCGCAAGAACAAGTTGATGTATGTATCAACAAACTTGAAACTGTAGAAAATAAACTTGATAAATTGGATTTCTCAAGCCAAAATGCAGAAAATGCTGATAAGATAATTATGTCTAATATAGAATCTATTGAGCAAAAAGTTGATTCTATATCATCAAATGTTGATTCTTTGACAAGAAACACATTGGCTGAACAGCTTGATGAAATTAAAGGTGTTGTTTTTGAACAGAGAGAACGGTTAAAAGCACTTTCTACAACAGATGATTTAACAAGATTACCAAATATTGAAGAAATCAATAATGTTGTTCAAACAAATACAGCAGATTTGCTTAATGATTTCAACAAAAAACTTGATGAAACTTCTGTTGAAACTTTGTTATCAGAAGAAATTGCAAAATTGAAATCTGATTTGCTTAGTCAAACAGTTAAAATTCTTGATCAAATTTCTTTTGAGGTCGAAGAAGCTGAAATTATTGATAGTATTCAAGAAAATACAAATACAATCAAATCTGATATTGCTGAATCAAAATCAGATATACTTTCAAAACTTACTTCTAACAAGGCTGAAATAATAAGCTCTTTGGCTGATAAGAATGATGTAGATGCAATAAATCAAAAACTTGAAGATTTATCAGATACTTACGAAATGGAAAAAGGATTTGCTGATATTAATTCAAGAATTGATTCTTTAGTCGATAAATCAATTACAAGTGGATTTGAAGATGTAGAGTCAACAATTCAAGATGGAATAAGTGATATTCAGAATAAACTAGATTCTGTGGTGGATAATTCATTAGAAAAAGGTTTTGAAGATGTAAAATCAAAAATTGATTCTGTTACAGACAATACTATCAAAAAAGAATTGCACGAAGTAAAATCACAACTTGAAACTGTTGCAAACAATGATGAATTGCAAAAAGAGTTTGAGGAAGTTAAAAAACATCTTTTGACAATTCAGTCAGGTGATAGCAAGGCAAATTATACATATAGCTTGCAAGATGTAGAATCAGATATTGCAAAACTAAGAATTGCGATGAAAGAACTTCAAGCTGTTGCTCCTGATGAAGAACTTGAGGATATTCGCAAGAAGGTTGATGATATAGTATTGGTAGTTGATAGTATCAAGAACCAAATATCTCAAGCTGAAATTGATGAAATTGGTGCAAGTGTTGAAAAAATGAATGAAGATGTTGTTAGCATCAGCACAAGAACTAACAAACTTCTTTTGACATCTGAAAATTCTGCGAATCTTTTAAAAGAAAATCTTGATAGTTTCAGATTGGTAGTAAATGATATTGATGAAAGAACAAAAAATCTTGCAGAAAGCTATGACTTGACAGATGTTCACTCATCAATTTCATCTATTCAAAACTCCCTAATCGAAAACAGCAGACATAGTAATGTAGTGAATCAATCACTTGTTGCTATTGCTGAATGGGTAGATTGTGCAGGGGCAACACTTTCTTCAATATCTGAAAAGGTAGAGAAGATAGATGATATTGAAGATATTAAATCTCTAATTAGAAATATTGAAATGCCTGATAGATTTGATTATTCTGTGTTTGATTCTATTGAAGAAAAATTCAATGTTCAACAAGATAAAATTGATATGTTAGAGGATAAAATTAACAAACTGACAGAACTTGTTGAAGCAAACGATAATACTCAAATTACCAAGAAGATATCAAGTGTTGACAGGCAACTTGCAAAATTGAATAAAAGTATAGAAAGACTGACATCTTATGTTGACGAAGAATAAAATAGAGGAAGAATTAGAGAAGTTTTTACCAGAGGATAGTATTTTATCAAGTCTTGAGGAATGTTATGTATATTCTCAAGATGGGACAAATACTAGAAAATCTGAAAAAACTCCAGATGTTGTAATTTTTCCTGAAACTATAGAAGAAGTTCAACAGGTCGTTAAGTTTGCAAATATTCATGAAATACCAGTAACTGCACGAGGTGCGGGAACTAATCTTATTGGAGCTTGCTTACCTGATTCAGGTGGTATTGTAATGAATTTTTCAAAAATGAATAAAATAAAAAGAATAAATAAAACAGATATGACGGCTATTGTTCAACCCGGAGTTGTGGTTGGAGATTTGCAAAAAGCCGTTGAAGAAATAGGTTTGTTCTTCCCTCCGGATCCTTCAAACTTGCGAGTTTCTACGGTTGGTGGTGCTATTGCACAATCTGCAGGTGGACCAAAGACTTTTAAATATGGCACAACTAAGGATTATATCCTAGGTTTGAAGGTCGTTCTTGCTGACGGAAGTCTTATGATAACAGGTAGTAATACAATTAAAAACGCTACAGGTTATCCTCTTTCACAGTTGTTTGTAGGTAGTGAAGGAACTTTGGGTATAGTTGTTGAAGCTACCTTGAAACTTATACCAAAACCTGAAACCTCAAGAGTAATGCTGGCTTATTTTGATTCTATTAATGATGCGACGGTTTCTGTAAACAATATCATTGATTCCAAGCTGTTCCCATCAACAATAGACTTTATGGATAATAATGCAATTAATACTGTTGAAAAATTCTATCCTGCAAATCTTAAAACTGATAAGACTGCAGCTTTAATCATAGAAATAGAAGGTAGTAAAGATTCGGTTCTTGCAGATGGTGAAAAGTTAAAAGAAGTTTTGTTAAACTCAAATGCATCAGGAATTACGATATCTGATACTCAAGAAGAATATGAAAGAATTTGGACGGCAAGACGCGCATCTTTTGCTGCTACTGCTAAGTTAAGACCTGATGTTGTGACTGATGACATGATTGTTCCTCGTTCAAATTTGCCTAAATTGGTGGAAGGAATTAATGCTATATGTGAAAAATATCACTTGCAAACCTGTGTTATCGGGCATGTCGGTGACGGAAATGTACACCCTCAAATCGCATTGAATCTTGAGGATAAACAGGAATATGCAAATTATATAGCTGCAAAAGATGAAATGTACAGGTTGACAATCAAGCTCGGTGGCACTTTATCAGGGGAACATGGTATTGGGTCAGAAAAGAAAAAATATATTCCAATGGCTGTTGATAAAGTTGCTCTTGAATATATGAGAAAAATTAAAACGGTTTTTGACCCTAAAAATATTTTGAATCCAGATAAAATATTTTAAAGAAATATAACAATTTGCATTATACTTCATTATTGTTATAATAGACTTGATATATAGTTGGAAAAAGAAGAGGAGATATTCAAATAATGGATATTATACTTGTTTATTGTACTGTTCCTAACAGAAAATCAGCTAAAGAAATTGCAGATTTGCTTGTAAAACACCGTTTGGCAGCTTGTGTAAGTATGACAGATAAGGTTGAGTCAATTTTTTCTTGGGACGGTGATATTTGTAAAGAAAAAGAAATTTTGCTTACTATTAAAACTGTAAGGGATAATTTTGAAAAAATAAACTCATTAATAAATGATATTCACCCATATAGCGTTCCTGAAGTTATAGCTGTACCTGTGATAAACTGTAGTGAAGATTACATGAAATGGATTGTACACGAAACAAATTAACTGTAAAACAAGAAGTTATTCAGTTCTTAAAATCTCTTGGTATAGATGTTCATACGACAACAAAAGCTCTTGGTCATCAAGGCTTTTTTAGGCATAACCGAATAGATATATCAAGAGAGCTTAGAGAAGAAAGATTTTTACCGACAATTATTCATGAATTTGCTCATTATGTCATATATAACAAAAAAATTGTGTGCAAGGATTTTTTGCCTATATTTAGACAAAATGATGATTACATATATGATGAACTATTAAAGGTTACTAATTGGGTTGATAAAAATTCGACTTTAGAAAAACTATATATTCAAAAAGAAAATCTTAAAACTGCGATAAAACAACATGAACAAATTATAAAAGCTAAATACCCTGAGTTTAAACGAAATGAGTGCTTTAAGCCTTTTTATAAATATGCAAGATTCTCTGATTTAAGGTATTTGCTAAAACATGATGCAGTTAGGGTACTTCATTGGTTTTCTTATAAAACATATTCCATCATAAATCTGGAACAAGAGTTCTCTGATATTCCAAAAGAATTTGTCGCTTATTTGCGTTTAAAATCATGTCAAAGAAAACAAGCCTCAATTTCTCGCAAAATTAATAAAATGAATAAATATTATAATGAACCAACAGAACTGTTCGCCAGATTTGTTGAAGGCTTATTCTTGGATAAAGAAAAAATAAACGAACTAGCACCTAGAACATTTAATTTGTTTTACGACTTATATCAAGAAAATTATTATACAAATTTGAAAGAATTATTTTCTATTGTAAACATTTGTGTCTAAACTAGCAAAAATTCCCGTAAAAATGTTTTAATATAAAAGGTGATGTGTGTATGAATATATTAAATTATAATATTCCTTTGATTAAGAATTTTGCAATTAATAGAACTAACTGTAATCCTGTTAGTCAAAACACTTCTGTACCAAAATTCAATACGGGAGTGACCAATGATGTATTCATTAAAAGTTCACCCTCTTTCGGCTCTGCAACCTCTAATGGTAAATTTTTGATGAAGTTAAGTCGTATTAGAGATCCTTATAGCGGTGTAATTATATTAAGACCTAATGAAGTTGACGGAATTAGCAGTGCTTTACGTAAAAAGCAATCTACTGCTGGTAAATTACATATTCTTGGAGAACATACTGAAAGTATGTTACCCGTAGAAAGAGGAATGTATAGTTTCTTTTGTGAAGTTAATAAAAAAAATAAAAATTTGACCGTTTCGGAAATTTTAAGAGCTCAATATCCTTATTCAATAAGAGGATTGGTTTCTCATCAAAACAAAGTTTTTAATTCTATAGAAAAAGCTTCAGAAAAAATTTCAGAGAAAAATAGAGCAAAAGTATTTGATGAATTAGCAGAAGCAAGAGAGAGAATATTATTACCAGAAGAAGATTTTAAACATAAATTTAAAAGAAAAACCTTTATAGATAGGCTTGTAAGAATTCAATGTAATGATATATTGGATAATGTGAAAGAAAATATAAAAACCTTACCTGAAGATAAGATGTTAAACGCAAAAAAATCTTATTCTCAAGCTCGTTATTCAATTAATAATATGCCACATGACAAGTATATTGATAATGAACATAGACCAATAGATTTGGTTAGAAGTTTGCAAAAGAAGTACGCACCTGACTATAAAGATGAAATGGGAGATATTATAGATATCGCAGAAAATCTTCCGACATCAAGTGATAGTATGAATGCGTTTGTTGTAAAATATGCAGATAGATGTGATAATGAAATTTGTAACAGGTTAATATTACCTTCAAGAGCTTCTGTAGAACATGTCCAAGCTGACTCTTTGGGTGGCGAAAATGAAGCTGCTAATTTTATTTTAGCAACATCTTCCAGAAATAGTGAACGAGGGAATATGCCTATTAAGGAATTTATCAAAAAATATCCTGAAATCCCTAAATATACTCAACAGTATATGGACGACATCATAAGAGAAGGCAACAGAGGGCAGTTAGCAGGTCATGAATGGTATCCATACCTGATAAAGGATACCATTAAACAAGAATCAGGAATTAATGTTGATATCTCAAAATACAAGATAAAACCTGAAAATGCGTTTTATAGTTTGCCACCAAGGCTAAGAGAAGATTATCCTAACTATAAACAATATATTCCGGATAGAACAGAACCTATAAATATAAAAGTATAGTAAATGTTTGATAAGAAAGAAGTTATGGATTACTCCATAACTTCTTCTTTTTGCTTATTAATTAAATCTTGAATTTTAGAAATAATTTCATCGCCTTTTTGTTGCATGTCTGAAACTATATTATCAGCTTTATCTTGGATATCTTTGACTGTTTCATCAGTCTTTTGTGCAACATCTTTTGCCATTGTACCTAAAGCTTCTCTGGTTTCTTCACCTGATTGTGGTGCTAATAGGATTCCTGCAAGTGCGCCTAAACCTGCGCCTACAGCAAAACCTGCTAAAAATCTTGAAACTGACATATTTATATCTCCTTTACAAAATAAATTATAATCTATAATAATTTGATGTCATCGCTTAATAACCTAGTCTTAATGACTACTTTTTAAGTAATGATTTAATTAAGCTGAAAACACTTTTAAAAACAACTCCTGACAAAGTAGATGTCTTTGATAGCATAGTAAGAACAATCTTTGACACTTTGCCAGAAATGTTTTTGAATCTGTTTACATTGTTTTCTGTGCGTTTTACTAGCTTATTTATTATTCCTACAGATTCAGTAATATCCGATAATATTGGTTCTACAGAACTTTTTACCAAATCTGCAGTTTTGTTTACGGTTGTAAGAAGTTTTGATAAATCAAAAAGCACTTTTACAACAAATATTCCTACAGCAACCACGAAAACTACACTGGTCCATGCAAGAAATGTAAGTCCATGATATAGACTTGCAGTATCCATATACCAATCTCCCCTTAATTAAAATCGTAATCGATATCTTCTAATTCTTTTGCTTTTCTCATTTTTTCAGAGCGAAGCATATTATTGAATTTTTTGAACTGTCTTTCTAATTTATAACAGAACAAATCTATTGATTCAAAAGCTTTTTTCTTAGCATCACTTACTTCCGGAGAATGTTTTTCTGCAAAATCACAAACAGTATCTTTTAATTTGTGTCTTGCTTTATCTCCTGATTCTGGAGCATATAAAACTCCAGCAATAATTCCTCCGACAACACCTGCCAAAAGACCTAAACCAAAACCTATTGAAGATTTCTTTTCACTCATATTTCACCTCTCAATAAATTATACCATATTTTTTATTGTTGACAACTCTCCGGATAGGGCTTTTATCAATTTGTACCCTAATAGAAGTTTTTTCCCTTTCTTCTTTAAGAATATGAAAAATATCCATTCTAAAAGACCGATAATTTGTTTAAATATCAGCATTTGCTGGTGCCGTTTTAGTTTTTTGCAATATCTGTTTATTATGGATTTTATATCACTAAAAAGAGTTTCTATTTTTGTGGAGCGTGACTGTATCCATTCATTAGAGCTATGCAAAACAGCTTCTAAACAAAGTATTTTCATATCCAAATTAATCAAATATGAAATAATGATACTTATTACTATTAACTGTATTAAAAAGATTATTATTACTAAAAAAAACATGTTACTTAATTACTTTTTTGTACTATTATAAGATTATATATGTAGTTGATAAATAATGCAAATCCATTTGGAGTAGTATTTGATGAAAAAAGTAAAATTTTATTTGTTATTAATCTTGGCAAGATTTTTATCCAAAATAATTAAACTTCATGGGAAGTCCTCGGGAACTTCTTTTATTGGGCTTGTTATGCTAAAAATTGACCCGAAATTTTTGAAAAAAGTTTCAAACTATATGAATACCTGTATTTCAGTTACTGGTACAAACGGAAAAACTACAACCTCAGGTATTCTTGCACATATTTTAGATGCAACACATCATTCAGTTATTCATAACTCAAAAGGTGCAAATATGCTATCAGGTATAGCCAATACTTTTGCCTTGGGGATAAACCCGTTCAAAAAGTTTGATTTTGCAGTGTTGGAATCTGATGAAGCATATCTTACAAAGTTATATGACGATATTGACTCTGATTATCTTGTAGTAACAAATCTTTTTAGAGATCAGTTAGACAGATATGGAGAACTTAGTACAACAGCGAAAAAAATTCAAAACGCTATAGATAAAAACAAAAATATCCAGTTAATTCTTAATGCTGACGACCCATTAGTTGTAAATTTTAAACCAATGGGTGATAAAGAACCTATTTTGTATGGGTTTAACAAAGTTGAATTCGCAAACAAAAATATAGATTCAAAAGCACCTGCAGAAGCTATTACTTGTCCATGGTGCGGCAGAGATTTGGAATACGAAAAAAGATTCTATGCGCAACAAGGTCATTATTTCTGTAAATGTGGTTATAAACGACCAAAATGTAAATACGATGCAGATGTGATAATTTATGATACTTATTCAGAAATTAATCTGTCTGTTAAAGATAAAAATTACACATTTAAAATACCATTGTTGGGTTTATATAATGCATATAATGCGCTTGCTGCTATTGCAGTGGCTTTTGAAAACGGGATTACTGAGATACAAGATGCTCTAAACTCTTACCATTCTGAATTTGGTAGAAGTGAGGTTAGAGAACTTAACGGACATAAAGCTATAATTCAGCTGATTAAAAATCCTACAGGAGCTAGTGAGGTATTGAAAACAATAGATAAGGATTCTAATATCCTTATTATTATCAATGATAATTATGCAGACGGACGTGATGTCTCATGGCTTTGGGATGCAGATTTTGAACTGTTAGAAGGAAGCTCTAACCCTATCATAACCTCGGGTTCAAGAGCTTATGATATGGCTGTAAGACTAAAATATGCAGGAATTAAAGATATTAAAGTAATAACAAGTATTGATGAAGCAATAAAATATGTTACAACTCAAACTCCTAAAGAGTCTAATATTTCAATATTACCGACATATACAGCTTTGCTTCATATCAACAATAAGAAAAAAGGAGTGTAAGTTATGCTATTAGGTGTAAATATTGATCATGTTGCAACCCTAAGAAATGCCAGAGGAGGAATTGACCCTGATGTTCTTATAGCTGCTCGTATTTGTAATGATGAAGGTGCAGAGTCTATTACAACACACCTAAGAGAGGATAGACGCCATATTAAAGATGCTGATGTTGAGGCTATCAGAGCTTTGCCTAGAACTCGTTTAAACTTAGAAATGGCAATGACTGATGAAATGCAGGAGATAGCACTTAGACTCAGACCTCAAGCTGTGTGTATTGTTCCTGAAAAAAGACAAGAACTTACAACGGAAGGTGGTTTAGATGTTGCAGGCCAACTTGAAAGAGCAACAGCTTTTGTTAAACCTTTAGTAGATGCAGGTATTGAAGTCAGTATGTTTATAGATCCAGATATCACTCAAGTTTCAGCAGCTTATAAATGTGGCGCTCATTTTATTGAACTTCATACTGGTAGATATTCAGAAGATTTTGGTACAGATAAAGAAGAAGAATCTTTCCAAGCCTTAAAAGGTGCTGCAGCATTTGCTTTAACTCTTGGTTTGAAGGTTAATGCAGGACATGGTCTAAACTATGAAAATGTTAAAAGAATGCATGAAATTCCAGACCTTGTTGAATTGAATATTGGACACAGTATTATCGCAAGAGCCGTATTTGTAGGTTTGCCTCAAGCTGTTAGAGAAATGAAAGAATTGGTTGAAGGAAAATAATAATGGATAGAAAAAAAGAAGATGTTGTAAAAGAAATGCAACTTGTCGTTGAACAAATGAAAAAAGATGACATTGATGATAATCCTGATTCAGAAAAAGAGTTCTTCCAATGTGATGCATGTGGCGAAGAAGCTTGTTTGGCAGGTTCTATCCAATATGGAAACTATAGACTGTGTAACGATTGTGTTTTGTTGGCAGAAGTAGGTTTTGAATTAGGACAAATAAAAGATATCCAAGAACTTATTGACGCTATGGAAGACAAGCGATTGGAAAGTGATTGTAATTACATAAAACGTGAAGAAAGCAGATATAATAATTAATATCTGCTTTTCTTTTACTTTTATTTATTTTGTGTTTTTTAGAATTACAATCTATCAAATCC